>CALWKR010000045.1 GCA_944381315.1 uncultured Christensenellaceae bacterium | reverse complement strand
AGGCGCGCGCCTTTCCTTGGTGCGAGTAATCGGGCTTGAACCGATATGGGATCGCTCCCGAGGGATTTTAAGTCCCTTGCGTCTGCCAATTCCGCCATACTCGCATACGATGACAAGGATATTTTAGCATAAGGAATGGCGGAATGCAATGATATTCGGCGCTGTTTTGAGCGCCAAACCGTATGAAAAAATGTCATACAAGCTTGACAAGCTCGCGCCGCGGCAAAGCAGATCGGGCAGACGCGCGAACAGAAAAAAGCCGTCACACCAGCTTGACAAGTTCGCGACCTTGGCAGAGACAAAGCGAGATGACGAGCGAAAGAAGTTGAAAAATCGTGTCATACAAACTTGACAAGCCGCGAGCATACAGTGCGATGCAGAGCGCGCAAAAAAAGTCGGCAGTCAAGCTTGACAAAGCCGCAAGCGCACGGCGCGGCGCGAGGTTTTCAAAACGCAGTCGGTCGAGCTTGACGAGATCGCGGTTGAAGAGCGGAGAGGCAGAAACAAAAAATTTTCAAAAAAATTTGTCAATACCCCTTGACAAGCAGAAAATCGGTGGTATAATAAGGACGAAGGTCAAAGAAAGACTAACAAGGAGGCACACAATGGCGAACATATCCGATACGATAGAGCAATTCATAAAGTCGTTCTTCGGCGACAGCGACAGCATACAGTTGTCGCGCAACGATCTGGCACACTATTTCGGCGTTTCGCCGTCGCAGATCAGCTATGTGTTGACGACGCGGTTCTCGGTGGACAAGGGTTATGTCATCGAGTCCAAGCGCGGCGGAGGCGGCAGTGTGACGGTGGCGAAGATCGTGGGGACCAAGCAAGACTTTTTGCCCGAGTTGCTCAAGCAGACGGACGCATTGGACGTGCTGACTTTCAACAAGGCGGCGGCGATGGTCGACAGGCTCGCGAGGGACGGGATCGTCACCGACGGAGAGGCGGCGATCGTCAAGAGCGCCGTCAGCGACAAGGCGCTCGCCATTCCGATGGCGGACACCGTGCGCAAGAACATATTCAAGGAGATCCTTGTGGGATTGATAAGGAGGTAACCATGGAAGAGAATCATATCTGCGACGTGTGTCACAAGCACGTTGCGACAGAATTTTTGAAGTTCAAAGTCAACAACAAGTCTGTGGAGCGCTGGCTTTGCCCTCAATGCGCGAAGAAGATAAATTTGGGAGACGGGTTCTTTGACGATTTCTTCCCGGGGAGCATCCTGGGCTCGATCTTGATGGGGACGCCGTCCCGGATCCCCGAGGCGCAGACGCGCAAGGCGGCGGTACGCAGATGCCCCGTCTGCGGCTCGACCGAAGAGGAGATCATGTCCGACTACAAGTTCGGATGCAGCGAGTGCTACAACGTGTTTTATGATCTCGCGCGCAGCTATGTCGCCAAGCTCGGAGGCGGCGGCTACAAGGGCAGAGGCCCCGAGAGCAAGATGACCGAAGAGCAGCGGCGCGAGCAGCAGCCCGAAGAGGGCAAGTCGCTTGCCGACCGCATAGAGGAGATGAGGGCGAAGATGCACGCGGCGTCCGATCGCGGAGACTATGAGACCGCGGCCAAGATAAAGCGGCAGATCAACAATTTGACCGGCGGAGGCGACGAGTGATGGACAAGAACAAAGAAGTGGTGATCTCCACGCGAGTGAGGTTCGCCCGCAACATAAACGGCTTGCCTTTTCCGCACAAGCTGACGGGACAGGAAGAGATCTATTCGGTGTTGATGAAGAACGTCAACGACTGCTGTACGCAGCTGTTCTCGGGCAAGTTCATCAAGATGGCAGACGCGGACAGACTGCTCGAGCAGTCGCTCGCCGAAAAGCATTTGATCAGCACGGAGCTGATAAAAAAGCAATACGGCGGCGTGTTCTTGTCGTCGGACGAGACCGTGTCGATCATGATCAACGAAGAAGATCACATCCGCGAACAGTGCATCATGCCCGGATTCGATCTGGACAACGCCTATGCGAAACTGCTGAGGCTCGACAAGCTGCTCGCGACCAAGCTCGACATTGCCTATGACAAATATCTTGGCTATCTGACCGCTTGCCCGACCAATCTCGGCGCGGCGATGAGGCTGTCGGCGATGGTGTCGCTGCCTGCGCTGACGATCAGCCGCAAGATGAACGGCTTGATCGGAGGCTTGCAGCAGATCGGCTTTACGATTCGCGGCGCATACGGCGAGGGCACCGATCCCGAGGGATTCGAATATCAGATCAGCAACCAAGCCGCCGTCGGCAAGAGCGAGGACACGATCAAGGATCTGTTCAGACGCTCGATCGCCCAAGTCATCAAGCTGGAGCTGGACGAGAGAGAGGTATTGCGTCAAAAGGACGAGATAGGCTTGCAAGATCAGATCATGCGCAGCTGGGGCATCTTGACCAACTGCTGCAAGATCTCGTCGTCCGAGTTCATGAAGCTGCTCGGCTATGTCAGGCTCGGAGTGGCGATGGGATACATCGACAGAGATATCGACCGCATAGACAACCTTGCCGTGGCGACCCAGCCTGCAATGTTGTGTATGTTCGCAAAAAAGATATTGGGCGCGGAAGAGCGCGACAGAGCGCGCGCCGCACTCGTAAAGAAGACTATCTAAGGAGGAAGGGAACATGGATTTTAGTCAAGAATGCAGAGAGGCACTGCTCAATGCCCAAAAAATTGCAGCAATAAAGGGAGGCTTGCTCGGCACCGAGCATCTTCTCGCGGCGCTCGCAACGACAGATTGCAGCGCGAGGAACGCGATCGCCGAAGTGGTCGATCCCGATCAATTGGCAGGATTGCTGTTGCCCGATTTCGACGAGCCGTCCGGCACCGTGCAGATCTCGGCGAGAGTGGCGAGAGCCATCAAGACGGCGGAAAGAAAGGCCCAGACGAGGGGCGACGGCGAGATCGATTCGCTCTGCCTGCTGTCCGCGCTGCTGGAATCGAGAGATTCGCAGGCAGTGCAGATGATGACCATGGCAGGGATCGACGTCGACGCGCTCAAAAGCAAGGCGGATCGCGGAGGCGACGATGAGGACGGCGACAACAAGCAGAATTCCTTCTTGTTCGGCAACTCGGCGAGGAAGGCATCTTCCAACGCGTCCAAGTCCAAGCTGCCGCCCGAGCTGCGCGATCTCGGCGAAGATCTGACGCAAAAGGCGCGCGACGGCAAACTCGACCCGATCATCGGCAGAAGCAAGGAGATCGAGAGGATCATCGAGATCCTCTGCCGCCGCACCAAGAACAACCCCGTGCTGATCGGCGAGCCCGGCGTGGGCAAGAGCGCGATCGTCGAGGGCTTGGCGCAGGCGATCGTCGACGGCAACGTCCCCGAGATGCTGCGCAACAAGACGGTGTTCTCGCTCAACATCACTTCCGTGCTCTCGGGCACCAAGTATAGGGGCGAGTTCGAAGAGAGGCTGAAGAAGGCTATCGACGCGATCGTCAAGAGGGGCGACATCATCGTCTTCATCGACGAGATCCACATGATCGTCGGCGCGGGCAGCTCGTCCGAGAACGGCGTAGACGCCGCCAATATCCTCAAACCGATGTTGGCGAGAGGCGAGATGCAGACGATCGGCGCGACTACGCTGGACGAATACCGCAAGTACATCGAGAAGGACAGCGCGTTGGAGCGCAGGTTCCAGCAGATCATCGTCGATCCCCCGACCGTCGAGGACACGATCACGATACTCAAAGGCATACGCTCAAAGTATGAAGAGCATCACCACGTCAGCATCACCGACGAGGCGCTTGAGGCGGCGGCAAAGATGTCGGACAGATACATCAGCGACAGATTCTTGCCCGACAAGGCGATCGACCTCATCGACGAGGCGTCGTCCAAGAAGAGGATCAGCAACTTCGTGATGCCCGACGACATAAAGAAGATGGAAGACGAGCTCAACCGTATCCTCGTCGACAAGGACAGCTACGCCAAGAAGGAGCGCTATGACAAGGCTCAAGAGTGCAAGCTCAAGGCGGAGGAATTGCAAAAGAAGATCGCTGCCCAAAAGGCGGAGTGGTCCAAGAAAAACAGCAACACCAAGCTCGTCGTCGGAGTGGACGACATAGCGGCGGTGGTATCGGCGTGGACCAAGATCCCCGTCGTAAAGCTGACCGAGAGCGAGGCGCAGCGTCTGCTGCATCTCGAAGACACGCTGCACAAGCGCGTCGTCGGACAGGACGAGGCGGTGTCGGCGATCGCGAGGGCTGTCAGACGTGCCAGAGCAGGCGTGCAGGACAGCAAGCGCCCGATCGGATCTTTCATCTTTCTCGGTCCCACCGGCGTGGGCAAGACGGAGCTGTCCAAGGCGCTCGCCGAGGCGATGTTCGGAGACGAAAATATGCTCATCCGTGTCGATATGTCCGAGTATATGGACAAGATCAGCGTGTCCAAACTGATCGGCTCCGCACCCGGATATGTGGGCTATGACGAGGGCGGTCAGCTGACCGAGAAGGTGCGCCGCAAGCCCTATTCGGTCGTGCTGTTCGACGAGATCGAAAAGGCTCACCCCGACGTGTTCAACATCTTGCTCCAGATCCTCGACGACGGCAGACTCACCGATTCGCACGGCAGGACGGTCAACTTCAAGAACACTATCATCATCATGACGTCCAATATCGGCGCCGGCGAGATCAAGGCGAGGGCAAAGCTCGGCTTTGGTTCCAAAGACGAAGAGTCCGACTATGAGGACCTCAAAGAGAAGCAGATGGAGGCGTTGAAGAAGACTATGCGTCCCGAGTTCATCAACCGTATCGACGACGTGATCATCTTCCGTCCGCTGCGCAAAGAGGATATGAAGGAGATCGTCACGATGATGACCGATCAGCTCGTCAAGAGAATGAAGGAGCGCAACATCGATCTCAAAGTCAGCGACGCGGCGAAGGACTACATCGTCGAACACGGCACCAATGTGGAGTATGGCGCGAGACCGCTGCGCAGAGCCGTGCAGAAGTACATCGAGGACGAATTGAGCGATCTCATCCTCGAGGGCAAAGTGGAGATAGGCAAGGGCGTGCTCGTCGACAAGGGCGAGGACGACAAGCTGAAATTCGTGCCCGAAGACGCTCAGCCGCAGAGCACTGCCGAGCAGGGCGAGAGCGGCGAGGCGGCCGACGGCGGCGACAACAATTGACCATTGCGGAAGAGGGGGCGCGGCGCGCCCCCTTTTTTCATGCGCCGCAGGGCGCGCAAGTGATTGCAAAAAGCGCCGTGATGCAATATAATAAAGCTATGGATTTCAGAGAGATCACGGTATTCACGACCACGCAGGCGAGCGAGCTCGTCGCGGACATCTTGTCCGACCTCGGCAGCGAGGGCGTGGGCATCTATGACAAAAACGACTTCTTGCAATTGTGCAAGAGCGACGTCGTATGGGACTATGTCGACGAGAGCGTGCTCGCGGCAAGCGAAGTAGTCCGCGTCGTCGGCTACTTCCCCGAGGACGGGGCGGACGCCGTGGAGCTCGAGCTCCGCGACAGGCTGGACTCGCTCAAAGCGCATTGCGAGTTTGAGACGGGCTCGCTCGAGACGTCGCGGCGCGTCGTCGGCGACGAAGATTGGAATGCCGTTTGGCGCAAATTCTATCATCCGATCGAGTGCGGCGCGATAGCCGTCGTGCCCGGCTGGATAGACTACGCGCCCAAGCAGGGCGTCAAAGTCGTCAAGATGGATCCGGGGATGGCTTTCGGCACCGGCGAGCACGAGACCACGCGGCTGTGCTTGGCGGCAATGCAGCGCGAGAGCGTCCAAGGCCTGCGCGTCGCCGATCTCGGCACCGGCAGCGGCATCCTCGCCGTCGCGGCGGCAAAACTCGGAGCGTCGAGCGTGGACGCGTGCGACATAGACGAGAAGGCTGTGCAAGTCGCGCTCGCCAACTGCCGCATCAACGACGTCGCCAACGTCAACGTAAAGCAGGCGGATCTGCTGGGCGGCGTATCGGGCAAGTACGGACTCGTCGTCGCCAACATCACCGCGGATATATTGATACGGCTCGCGGACGGAGTGCGCCCCTATCTCGAGGACGGGGCGAGGCTGATCGTCAGCGGGATAATCGCCGCGCGTCTGGTCGCGGTGCGCGCCGCTTTTGAGCGCAACGGCTTTGTCGTCGAGCGAGAGGATCGCGACGGCGAATGGTTCGCGCTCGAGATGAGGTGAGCATGGAGATCAGGCGCTTTTTCGTACAGCCGCAAGACGTGTCGGACGGCAGCGTCGTCATCGAAGGCGAGGAGTTCGCGCATTTGACGCGCGTGCTGCGCTACAAGACGGGCTATCGCCTGATCGCGTGCCCCGGCGACGGCAGAGAGCTGTGCTGCACCTTGACGGAGATAGGCGCCGACCGCGCCGTCGCGAAGATAGACGAAGTCCGCGACGGACAGGCGGAGCTGCCCTATCGGGTGACGCTGTTCCAAGCTCTGCCCAAGGGCGACAAGATGTCCTTCATCGTTCAGAAGTGCGTGGAGCTGGGCGTTAGCGAGATAGTGCCGTTCACGTCGCGAAATACCGAAGAGACAAAATTTAATCGCGCGCGTATGCAGCGCGTTGCGGTCGAGGCGTGCAAACAGTGCGGCAGATGCGCGCGCTGCGAGATAGGAGAGCTTGTCGGTTTTGACGACGTGCTCGCCGCTCTCGGCGGCTTTGACGTCGCCGTCATGCCTTTCGAGCACGCCGAGAAGGGCAAAATGGGAGACGTCGTCGGACTTTGCGCGGCAAAGAACGTCGCGCTGATCATAGGCAGCGAGGGAGGATTCGACTCGAGCGAAGTCGAGGGCGCCGTCGCGCACGGAGCGCAGACGATCACTCTCGGCAAGCGTATCTTGCGTTGCGAGACTGCCGGCGTCGTCGCTCTCGCGCTGCTCGATTATGAGAGAGGAGAGTTGGGACGGTGAAGATAGCGGTCTGCAATCTCGGTTGCAAAGTCAACAAGTACGAGTGCGATTGCATCGTCAACGCGCTGCTCGAACAGGGCTATGAAGTCACGACCGCGCTCGAATATGCGGACGCGTACATCGTCAATACCTGCGCGGTGACGAGCGAGGCGGAGCGCAAGTCTCGCCAATTCGTCGCGCGCTGTCTGCATCACAATCCGGACGCAAGCGTCGCGATCATAGGCTGCGCGTCTCAGAACGACGCGTCCGAATTCCGTGCCAAAAAGGGCGTGACATACATCGGCGGCAACGCCGACAAGCTCGCAGCGGCGGTCAAGTTTGCGCAGACGACGACCGACGTCAAGCCGCTGCCGGCCAAGTACGACGGCCCGAGCGATCCTGCCGAGGACCGAGCGAGGGCATACATCAAGGTGCAGGACGGATGCGACAACTATTGCTCGTACTGCCTCATTCCGTACATACGCGGCCGCAGCAGATCGCGCGAGCTCGACGAGTGCGTCTCCGAGTGCAGGCGCGTTGCCGAGCGCAGCGGCGAGATCGTGCTGACGGGCATCGATCTGTCGTCGTACGGCAAGGATACGGGCTCGTCGCTCGCCAAGCTGATACGCGCGCTGTCCGACGTCGACGCGAGGATAAGACTGGGCTCGCTCGAAGTCGGAGTCGTGGACGAAGAATTGCTGAGCGCACTCGCGGGGCTCAGACATTTTTGTCCGCAATTCCATCTGTCGTTGCAGAGCGGCAGCGACGCCGTGCTCAAGAGGATGAACAGGCGCTACACGACCGCGCAGTACGCGGCGAAAGTCGAGGCGATCCGCCGCGCGTTTCCCAATGCGGCGATGACGACGGATCTGATCTGCGGCTTCCCGACAGAGAGCGACGGCGACTTTGCCGACAGTCTCGCGTTTGTCGAGAGGATGCGCTTTGCGCAAGTGCATGTGTTCGGCTATTCGCCGCGCAGCGGCACGATCGCCGCAAGACTGCCGCAGCTTCCGCACGGAGAGACGGAGCGCAGAGTCGCGCTCGCGTCCCAAGTCGCCGACCGCTGCAAGCGCGAGTTTTTGACCTCGCTGCTCGGCAAACGGCTCGACGTGCTGTGCGAGCGATATTCGCGCGGCTACACGATAGGACACAGCGCGGAATTCGTCAAGACATACATCGTCGGCAAGCACGACGGCGAGATCGCCGTCACCGCGACCGCACTATACAAAGACGGCGTGATCGCCGCAAAGGAGGAGATATGAACGACTGCATTTTCTGCAAGATCATCGACGGGGCTATCCCGTCCTACAAGATCTACGAGGACGACGATACTTACGCCTTCCTCGACAATTCCGACCAATTCGAGGGACACACGCTCGTCGTGCCCAAGAAGCACTGCGCCGACTTGACCGAGTGTTCGGACGAGTGCCTTGCGGCGGTGATGAAGACGGTGCGCAAGATAGCGCGCCACTACATCGACGACTGCGGCTACGACGGCGTCAATCTGTTCAACTGCACTCGCGAGGCGGCGGGGCAGAGCGTCTTTCATCTGCACATCCATATCATACCGCGCCGCGGCGGCGACGGCTTGGCGGTCTGCCCGACGCACGAAAAGATAGGATGCGACTTCGCCGCCGTCGCAAAAAAGCTCGCGATCTCCGATTGACGGAGATTTGCGAAAAGGGGCGTGATTTTCGTTGACAAAAGCACGTCGCGCCTATATAATAATAAAGCAAATATCACCCGACGGCGGGAAGGAGGCGATAAGATGTCCACAGTCAGAGTAGGCGAGAACGAAGGTCTCGAAGGCGCGCTCAGACGTTTCAAGCGCAAGTGCGCGAGAGACGGCATTATCGGCGAACTCCGCAAGAGGGAAGCATACGAGAAGCCCAGCGTCAAGCGCAAGAAGAAGGCGGAGGCTGCTCGCAAGAGAATGTACAAGTCCTGACAAGGCAAGCGGTGCGCAAGCGCCGCTCTTTTTTTTGCCAAAGCCGAAACATGTCGCGCGTTTTGCCGCAGGCGCGTCGACAATATCCGCGCTCAAAACATTGCCCGATCGTCGAAAATCGTCGCCGCGAGTCGCATATCATATCAGTGTTTTGCACTATCCGGTCGGTGTTGCGGGCGACTTTGCCATATGTTATCATCACTTGCAGAAGGAGGTGCTTTTATGGCAAAGACAACAGACCCCGGAGTGCGCGAACTCGCGCGCAGGGCAAAACACAGGATCACAAGCGGCTACTATGCCAAGGACGCGGAGGCACAGCGCAAGGCGCGCCGCCGCACATTGACGGACAAGGTGACGTATGACAAGATCGTCGAGATCGTCGCGCGCGACGGCACAGTCACCGACGTGATCGCGCGGCTCGTGGACGGCGCGGCTTTCGATCGCGCGAGCGAGACGGAGCGCGAGAGATTGGTGCTAGGCGCGGCGGCGACCTATCGCAAGGTCAAGGGCGAGCTGGCACGTCAAAAGTCGGCGGCTCTCAATTGAACCCAAGTCGGGGAGACCCGACTTTTTTTGTGTCCCGCGGGACGTTCTCGGTACGGCAAAAGATTGTCAATCTCGCGCGCGTGTGATAGAATAGGAATATGAATTATTCCGAATTGCTGAACGAAGAACAGCTCAAGCCCGTCATGGACACCCAAGGCGCGGTGCTCGTGCTCGCAGGCGCAGGCAGCGGCAAGACGCGCGTGCTGACCTATCGCATCGCGCATTTGATCGCCGACGAACACGTCGATCCGTACAACATCCTTGCGATCACTTTCACCAACAAAGCCGCCAACGAAATGAAGGAGCGCGTCCAACAAGTCACGGGACAGTACGGCGTGTGGATCTCCACTTTCCACTCGATGTGCGCGCGCATTTTGCGCGGAGACATAGAGGCGCTCGGCGGCTATACGCGCAATTTTTCGATATACACGGAGACGGAGAGCGACCGCGTGGTCTCGCGCATCCTCAAAGAGCTCGCTCTCGACGACGCCGATCTCAAAAAGTCGGCGCGCTATCACATCTCTTTTGCAAAAAACCACGCCTATTCGAGCGACGAATACGCGGCGAGGATAAAGGGACTGCCGCACTCCGAGGCGATCGCCGAGGTGTTCAGACGCTATGAGCGCTATCTGTTCGAGAACAACGCTCTCGACTTCGACGATCTGCTGCTCAAAACGCTCGTTCTGTTCAAATCGCACCCCGAGGTGCTCCAAAAGTATGCGGACAGATTCCGCTATATCCACGTCGACGAGTTCCAGGACACCAACCGCATCCAATTCCTTCTCGTCCGTATGCTCGGCTCCAAACACGGCAATATTTTCGTTGTCGGCGACGACGACCAGAGCATCTACGGCTGGCGCGGCGCGGAAGTGGGCAACATCCTCGACTTCCGCAAGCTCAATCCCGGCTGCAAAGTCTACAAGCTGGAACGCAACTACCGCTCGACCGTCAACATCCTCGACATCGCCAACAAGGTCATCGCCAACAACACCGACCGCATGGGCAAGACGCTGTGGACGGACGGCGACAAGGGGACGGCGGTCACGTTCCGCAGTCTCTACGACGACCGCCAGGAGGCGGACTACGTCATCGGCGAGATCCTCAATCTGCGCAACGCAGGATATGCGCTCAAAGATATGGCGATCCTCGTGCGCGTCAGCTCGATCACCAAGACGTTTGAGGACAAGCTCAATCTCTACAACGTGCCTTTCAGACTGATCGGCGGCATGAAGTTCTACGACAGGGCAGAGATCAAGGACTTTCTCGCCTATTTGAAATGCGTCGCCAATCCGCGCGACTCCGAGAGCATGAGGCGCATCATCAACGTGCCCAACCGCAAGATAGGAGAGACGACGGTCACCAAGTTTGCGACAGAGTGCGCGCGCCGCGATATGTCGCTGCCCGAAGGGCTCGCCGAGGTGCATATCCTCGGCCTGAGCAGCCAGATCGAGAACAAGCTCGCCCCGTTCGCCGCGCTGATGCAGAGGCTCAACGACAACCGCAATATGCCGCTCGGCGACTATGCCGACTTCGTCAACAGAGAAGTAGGATTCAGCGAATATTACAACGGCGACGAGGACGAGGGCGCCGCGAGACTCGAGAACATCGCCAACCTCATCCAGTCGATCAAGGAGTTTGCGCACGACAATCCCGACGCAGGACTTGAAGAATATCTCCAATCGGTGACGCTGATCTCCGATACCGACGACGTGCTCGTCGACGACAAGTTGACCGTCGCGACGGTGCACGGAGTCAAGGGCTTGGAGTTTGACGTCGTCTTTGTCGTCGGGCTCGAAGAGGGCATCTTCCCGACGCTCAGACAGGACACGACTCCCAAGGCGATCGAGGAGGAGAGACGCATCATGTACGTCGCCGTCACGAGGGCGCGCAAGCGTCTGTATCTGACGTGCGCGCAGAGCAGATTCCGCTTCGGCAGACGCGAGAACTCGCTCGCGAGCCGCTTTTTGACCGAGGCAGGCATCATCCCCAAGCCGCAGCCGCTGCCCGAAAATCCGAGGATCACGCACTCCGTCAACTCCGCGATGGGCAGGATAGGGCGCGACATCAAGGACTTGCCGCGGAGCAGACAGCCCCGCTCTGCGATCGCGCCGCAGATAGAGCGCAAGCCGTCGGTGACGGACAGAGATCTGTCCGTGTTCAAGCTCGGGATGAAGGTGGAGCACTCGCGCTTCGGCGTCGGCGAGATCGTCGACATAACGGGCGAAAACGCAAAGATAAAGTTCAAGGATCTCGGGGTGAAGATGTTCAACATGCGCTTGGCTCCGATCAAGCCTTTGCAATAAAAAATTGGTGCCCGTGTGCATTATCGGTGGAATATGGAACAGATGAAAGCTCTGATCGAAAAACTCAACGACCTCGCGTACCGCTACTATGTCCTCGACGAGCCGGCGGTGTCCGACGCCGAGTACGACGCGCTCTACGACGAGCTCGTCGCGCTCGAAAAGAGCACCGGCGTCGTGCTCGACGACTCTCCGACGCGCCGCGTCGGCGGCAAGCCGCTTGCCAAGTTCGAGCAGGTGCGCCACCTCGGCAGACTGTACAGTCTCGACAAGTGCAAGACGCGCGAAGAGCTGGGCGCATGGCTCGCCAAGCTCGGCGGCAGAGACGGGCGCATCCCAAGGTGCAGCATCGAGTACAAGTTCGACGGCCTGACGATCAATTTGACATACCGCGACGGCAAGCTCGTGCAGGCGGCGACGCGCGGCGACGGAGTGACGGGCGAAGTCGTCACCGAGCAGGTAAGGACGATCAACACCGTGCCGCTGTCCATCCCGTATCGCGGAGTGCTCGAAGTGCAGGGCGAGGGGATAATGCGACTGTCGGAGCTCGCGCGCTACAATTCCGATCCCAACGTTGTGCCGCTCAAAAACGCGCGCAACGCCGCCGCAGGCGCCATCCGCAATCTCGATCCCGCCGAGACCGCCAAGCGCAAGCTCGACGTCATTTGTTACAACGTCAACTACATCGAGGACGTGCGCTTTGAGAGCGGCAACGAGATGATGCGATTCCTGAAAGAGCAAAAGTTCAAGACGAGCGACGAGTTCGTGCTCGCGGACACGGAGAAGCAAGTCTTCGACGCTCTCGACGACATCGAGAGCCGCCGCGCCGATCTCGACTTCTTGATCGACGGCGCCGTCGTCAAGGCGGACAGCTTCGCGATCAGAGAGGAGCTCGGCTACACCGAGAAGTTCCCGAGATGGGCGATGGCGTTCAAGTTCGCCGCCGAGGAGATGACGACGACGGTCAGGGACGTCATCTGGCAAGTCTCGCGCACAGGCAAGCTCAATCCGCTCGCCGTGCTCGATCCCGTCGACATCGGCGGAGTCACCGTCAGCCGCGCGACGCTCAACAACATCTCCGAGATACGCCGCAAGGACATCAGGATAGGCAGCCGCGTCTTTGTCAGGCGCTCCAACGACGTCATTCCGGAGATCACGGGCGTAGCCGAGCAACCGAGCGACGCCGTCGAGATAGAGGTCCCCTCCGTCTGTCCCGCGTGCGGCAGTCCCGTGGAGCTGCGCGGAGTGTTCGCCTATTGCACGGACAACGAGGCATGCGAGCCGGCGCTGGTCTCGCGCTTTTCGCATTTCGTATCGCGCGACGCGATGGACATCGAAGGGCTTTCGGACAAGACGCTCGAGCTGCTCTATTCCGAGGGCAAGATCCGCGATTTTGCCGATCTGTATTCGCTTTGCGCCGACGATCTGCAGGGATTGGAGGGCTTCAAGGACAAGAAGATCTCCAACATCCTTTCCGCGATCGCCAAGTCCAAGCATACGGAGCTGAAACGCTTTTTGTTCGCGATCGGCATACCCAACATCGGCAAGAAGGCGGCGGCTCAGCTCGCCGACGCATTCGGCTCTCTGCAAGCTGTCAGAGAGGCGGACGAGACGGCTTTGACGCAGCTGGACGACTTTGGCGCGGTGATGGCAAAGAGCGTCGTCGACTTTTGGCACGACCCGCTGCGCTGCCGCGAAGTGGACAGATTGACAGAGTGCGGAGTGACGTTCGAGCAGGCAGTCAAGGCGCAGGGAGTGTTCTCAGGCAGGAGAGTCGTGCTGACGGGATCGCTGTCCAAATATCCGCGTTCTCAGGCGAAGAAGCTGATCGAGGAGCGCGGCGGCGAAGTCGCCGACAGCGTGTCCGCCAAGGTGGATCTGGTCATCGCAGGCGAGGCGGCAGGCAGCAAGCTGGACAAGGCGAAGAAGCTCGGGATCGAGATCATCGGCGAGGACGAATTCGAGCGGCTGTTGCACGTCTGACGGCGCAGACAGACAATTTCGCTTTCATCACGCGCGTTTTGATTGTAAAAACGCGCGCGTTGTGCTAATATATAGTGTGAATTCGGTTGGAGGACGCATATGACCGTCAAAAGCATGACAGGATACGGCAAGGGCATCAGCGAGAGCGACGCGCTCAAACTCGTCGTTGAGCTCAAGTCGGTCAACCACAGATTCCTCGATCTTTCGATCAAGATGCCCAAGTTGCTCAACTTTGCGGAGGACGGGATGCGCAAGGCGATCAAAGAGAGGATCGCGCGCGGACACGTCGAAGTCTATGTCAACGTCGAAGACAAGCGCACGGACAAGGGCGTGCTGACTGCCGACTACGGACTTGCGGCGCAATATGTCGCGCTCGCCGACGAGATGAGCAAGAGGCTGGGGATCGCCAACGATCTCGGCGTCAACGAGCTTGTCAGGCAAAACAACATCGTCAGCTTCACCGCCGACGAGACGGGAGAGGACGAGCTGTCGTCCGCGCTCGGAGAGGCGCTCGGCAAGGCGCTCGACGCGCTCGACGCGATGAGAGTCAAGGAGGGCGGCAATCTCGCCGCCGACATGCTCGCCAAGCTGGACGAGATGCAGCAGATCGTCGACAAGGTCGCCGCGTTCGCGCCCGATACGCTCGCACAGCATCGCGAGAGAGTGCGCGAGAGAGTGACGGAGTTTTTGCAAGACGTCGCGATCGACGAGGGCAAGTTCCTCAACGAGATGGCGTTCTTTGCGGACAAAGTCGCGATCGACGAGGAGATCACGCGCCTCAACAGCCACATCCCTCACTTCCGCGAGATATTGTCAAAGGGCGGCGCGGTCGGCAAACAGCTCGACTTCGTCGTGCAGGAAATGAACAGAGAGAGCAATACGATCGGCAGCAAGTGCAGCGACATACGCGTGTCCGGCTGCGTCGTGGAGCTCAAGTGTTTGATCGAAAAGCTCAGAGAGCAGATCCAGAATTTGGAATGATATGAAGAGAGAGAAGGGATTGTTGATCGTCGTGTCGGGCCCGTCGGGAGCGGGCAAGGGCACGGTGATGAGATATGTGTTCGAGAAGTGCCCCAATATGCGCTATTCGGTGTCCGTTACCACGCGCGCGCCGCGCGCAGGCGAGACGGACGGCAAAGAATATTTCTTTCGCACGCACGACCAGTTCGCCGAGATGCTGCACAACAACGAGTTCCTCGAGCACGAACGCGTCTACGACAACTATTACGGCACTCCGCGCAAGTTCGTCGAGGACTTGCTCGCCGACGGCTTTGACGTCATGCTCGAGATAGACGTCAAGGGCGCGATGACCGTCAAGCGCAACCGTCCCGAGACGGTCACGGTGTTTTTGTGTCCGCCCGATCGCGCGACGCTGGAGTCGCGGCTGCGCGGCAGGAGCACGGAGACAGAGGACCAAGTCGCGCTCAGATTGGGCGCGGCGGTGGAGGAGCTGACGCACGCGCGCGACTATGACTATGTCGTCGTCAATCGCGACGCGCTCGTCGGAGCCGAAGAGATCGCGTCGATCATCCGCGCGGAAAAATGCAAGACGCGCAGGAATATATATTTTTTGGAAAATCTGATATACGGAGGTACAAGCAACTATGATGATTGATCCGCCCATCGACAAACTTATCAAGAAGGCAGAGTGCAGATACGCGCTCGTCTGCGGCATCGCCAAGAGGGCGCGCCAGCTCGACGCCCAATATCCCGATCTCTATCAAAGAACGGGCATGAAGTCGATCAGCTACGCCGCCAAAGAAGTCTACAACGGCGAAGTCGTGATCAAGAGGGACAACCAATAAGATGTTGGAGCATCGCTGTGTTTTGATCGCCGTGACGGGCGGGATAGCGTGTTACAAGGCGTGCGAAGTCGTATCCTCGCTGCGCAAAGCGGGGGCGGACGTGCGCGTCGTGATGACGCCCAACGCCACGCAATTTGTGTCGCCGCTGACGTTTGAGACGCTGTCCGCAAATCCCGTCGCCGTCGACACCTTCAAGCGCAACGCGCCGTGGGAAGTGGAGCATGTCTCGCTTGCCAAGCGCGCCGATCTCGCGATCGTGGTGCCGGCGACGGCCAACGTCATCGACAAGCTCGCCTGCGGCATCGCGGACGATATGCTGACGACGACCCTGCTCGCGACCAAGGCGCCGATCTTGATCTGCCCGGCGATGAACGTCAATATGTACGAGAACGCCGCCGTGCAGGACAACATGGCTTTGCTCAAAAAACGCGGCTTCGCGTTCGTGGATTCTGACGAGGGCTTCTTGGCTTGCGGAGACGTGGGCAAGGGCAGACTTGCCGAGCCGTCCGCGATCGTACAGGCTGCGATCGACATCTTGATGCCTGTCCGCGACTATTCGGGCAAGCGCGTGCTGATCACGGCGGGCGCGACTCGCGAAGACGTGGACGGCATACGGTTTTTGTCCAACTATTCCAGCGGCAGGATGGGCATGGAGCTCGCCGCCGCAGTCAAGGACAGAGGAGGCGAAGTCACGCTTGTCGCCGGCTTTGTCACAGTCCCCATCCCCAAGTGGATAGACCGCGTCGTCCGCGTGACGTCCACGCGCGATATGTACGACGCCGTGATGCGCGAATATGTCGACTGCGACATCGTGATCAAGGCGGCGGCTCCTGCCGACTATCGTCCCAAGCAAGTGCTGGACGACAAGGCGAAGTCGGAGACGTTGACTCTCGAACTCGTCAAAAATCCCGACATAGCCGCAGCCGTAGGCGCCGCCAAAGGCGAGCGCAAACTCGTCGTGTTCTGCGCCGAGCGCAAGGATCTCGCCAAGCGCGCGCTGCAAAAACTCAAAGCCAAAAATGCCGACATTGTCGTCGCCAACGACGTGACGCTGCCCGGCGCAGGCTTTGACAAAGAGACCAACATCGCGACGATCATGACCGCGAGCGGCAAGGCGCGCGAGTGCGAATTGATGACCAAGAGGCAGCTTGCCGACATCATTTTGGACGAGCTGAACGCGTTATGATCGCCAAGGTCATAGTGGACATAAGCAGCAGCGAGATAGACAAGATCTTTGACTATCTCGTACCGGACGGCATGGATCTGCACGAGGGCGACCGCGTGCTCGTCCCGTTCGGAAGGAAGGAGACCGAGGGCTTTTGCATAGGGCTGTCCGACGTCACCGACGTGGATCGCTCCAAGCTCAAATCCGTGAGTTCGCGGCTCGATCCCTTCACTTGTATAGGCAAAAACATGCTTGCGCTGATGGATTTCATGAGGCGCAAATTTTATCTGAGATATGTGGACTGTCTGCGTCTGTTCATCCCGGGGCGCATGCGCGGCGGCAGAGTCAAGGAGCTCAAGAGGCTCTATCTGTCGCTGATCGACGGCGCAGAGCAGGCGATCGCCGCGATCCCTGCGCGAGCCAAGCGCCAGCGCGAGCTTGCCGAAAAGCTGCGCGACGGCGGAGAATATCTCAGCGTCGTCGCAGGCGAATTCGGCGCGAGCACGATCAACGCGTTGATAGACGCAGGGATAGCGCAAAAGACGGACAAGCCCGTCTATCGCAAACCCTATTCCGATATCGCCGCCGATGACAAAAAGGTAAAGCTCACTGCAGAGCAGTCCGCGGCGGTGGACAAGATCTTCGGCACGGACAAGACGGTGACGCTGCTCTACGGAGTGACCGGCAGCGGCAAGACCGAAGTCTATATGCAGGCGATCGAGAGGACGATCGCGGCGGGCAAGACCGCCATCATGCTCGTCCCCGAGATCTCGCTGACCCCCCAGACGCTGCGCAACTTCCGCGCCAGATTTTCGGACAGAGTGGCGCTTTTGCACAGCGGGCTCGGACAGGGCGAACGCTATGACGAATGGCGGCGCATTCTGACGGGCGAGGCGGACATAGTGATCGGCGCGCGCAGCGCGATCTTCGCTCCGCTCTCCAACGTGGGACTGATCGTGATGGACGAAGAGCACGACGGCAGCTATGTCAGCGAGTCCAATCCGCGCTACAACACCGTCGACGTCGCGGAATTCCGCGCGAGATACGACGGAGGCAAACTCGTTCTCGGCAGCGCGACGCCGTCGATAGACAGCTTTGAGGCGGCGCAGGAGGGGAGATACGAACTCGCGACGATGTCGCACAGGATAAGCGAGCACGGCATGCCCCCTATCGAGATCGTCGATATGTCGCGCGAAGTGCTCGGCGGCAACGCGGGCATCTTCTCGGGCAGACTCGCCGAGGAATTGCGCAGGACGATAGAGCGCGGCGATCAGGCGATGCTGTTCATCAATCGCAGAGGACACAGCTCGTTCGCGATGTGCCGCAAGTGCGGCTATGTCCCCAAGTGCGAGGACTGCGACGTGTCGCTGACCTATCACTCGGTCGAGAACGCGCTCGTCTGTCACTATTGCGGCAAGAAGTACAGGATGATCACGCGCTGTCCCGTCTGCGGCTGCGACAGCATAAAATACGGCAAGACGGGCACTCAGCGCGTGGTGCAAGAACTGCAAAAGACCTACCCGGGCGTGGGAATTTTGCGTATGGACAACGAGAGCACGACCACCAAGGACGCCTATCTCGACATTCTCGGAGCGTTCAAGGCGCACGAGGCGCAGATCCTCGTCGGCACGCAGATGATAGCCAAGGGACACGACTTCCCGGACGTCACTCTCGTTGGCATCCTCGACGCGGACATGAGCCTCTATTTCAGCGACTATCGCAGTTGCGAGCGCACGTTCCAGCTCGTCACGCAGGTCGCAGGCAGGGCAGGCAGAGCGTCCAAGACGGGCAAGGTGCTGTTGCAGACCTATTCGCCGGGGCACTATGTCTACAAGTTCGCCTCGCGCTATGACTACCCGGGCTTTTTCGCCAAGGAGAACAACACGCGCAAGGTGACGGGCTTTCCGCCCTATTCGACGATCGTCAGAGTGCTCATGTCGGGCAGGGACGAGGAGGACGTGATCGAATGCGCGCGCGGTATCTACCGCGAGCTGCGAGCCTATCAACTCGCGCACGAGTCGAGTTTTTTGTTCATGCGCGCGATGAGGGCGCCGATCGCGAGGATAGAGCAGCACTACCGCTACCAAATTTTGATGAGAGTCACGAGAGAGAGCGAGGACGCCGTGCTCGGCGCCGTCTACCCCCTTCTCGACGCATACAAGACAAGAGGCGTCAGCGTCTTTGCGCAGATAAATCCGCAAAGCCTGAGCTGACGCGGGAGGAAGAACATGGCATTGAGAGATATAGTAAAAGACAAGGATCCCATCCTTCGCAAGAAGTGCCGCGAGGTGACCGACTTCGGCGCCAAGCTCAGCAAGCTTTTGGACGACATGCACGAGACGATGATCGCCGCCGACGGCGTCGGACTCGCGGGACCGCAAGTGGGACTGCTGCTCCGCGTCGCGGTCGTCGAGACGGACGACGGCTACTTCGAGCTCGTCAACCCCGTCAGGACGGCTGAGAGCGGCACGCAAAAGGGCTATGAGGGCTGCCTCAGCGTCCCCGGCAGAAGCGAGTGCGTGATCAGACCGATGAACGTGACCGTGCGCTACCTCGACAGACACGGCAAGCAGAGGACGGGCGAATTCAGCGGTTTGACCGCCCGTGCGATGTGTCACGAGATGGATCATTTGGACGGCATCTTGTTTTATGACAAAGCCGTCAGGGAGGACGAGTGAGAGTCATCTTCCTCGGCACCCCCGACTTTGCGGTGCCGTCGCTCAAAGCGATCTGCAAGTCGCGCCACGAAGTCGTCTGCGCAGTGACGCAGCCCGACAGACCGCGCGACCGCGGCAAAGTCACTGCCTGTGCGGTGAAGCAGGCGGCGGAGAGCATGGGGCTGCCCGTGCTGCAATTCGAGAAGATCCGCGACGGCGGAGCGGAGGCGCTTGCACGCTATCGCGCCGACGTCATGGTCACTTGCGCCTACGGACAGATCTTGGACGAGAGGCTGTTGAGCTTGACCGAGCACGGCGTGATCAACGTCCATGCGTCGCTGCTGCCGGCATACAGAGGCTCGTCGCCGATACAGTGGGCGATCATAAACGGCGAGCGCGTGACGGGCGTCACGACGATGCGCACGACGCTCGGACTCGATCGCGGCGACATCATCCGCCAGGCGAGCTTGCAGATCGAGGACGGCGAGACGGCGGGCGAACTGTTCGACAGACTCGCGCCTCTCGGCGCCGAGCTGATAGTGGAGACGCTGGACGCGATCGAGGACGGAAGCGCGACTTTCACGCCGCAGGACGAGAGCCGCGCGAGTTACTTCCCGATGTTCCGCAAGTCGGACGGCGCGATAGATCCCGAGATGACCGTCGAGAGATTCGTCAACTTTGTCCGCGGCACGTCGCCGTGGCCGGGCGCCTTCTGCAAATTGGGAGGCAAGCTGTTCAAGATACACCGCGCACGCGCGCTCAGGGGCGATGAGCCCTGTCCGCGCAAGCGCTACTTCCCGGGCGAGATCGCGATCTTTTTCGGTGCGCTGCACCTCGCGCTCTCGGACGGACTCGCCGTGCTCCAAGAGGTACAGCTCGAGGGCGGCAAGCGCATGAGCGGCGAGGCGTTCGCGCTCGGGCATTCCGAAGCGAACGGCTGCATGATCGAGAGATGAACGACTATCGAGCAGTCTACGACATATTGTCCGAAATATACAAGCAACGCGCGTTTGCTTCGATCGCGCTCTCTCGCAAGATAGAGTCGGCGGACAACCGCGACTTTGTCACGCGCTTTGTCTACGGCGTGCTCGCAAGGGATGTCGAACTCAATTGGTACATAGGCGCGTTGACGTCCAAAAAACCGCAAAACAGCGTGCTCATCTTGTTGAAGATGGGGATGTATTGCGTCGAATATATGGATTCCGTCCCGGATTATGCCGCAGTCAACACGATCGTCGAGCTGGCCAAGAAAGTTGGCAAGAGCGCGTCGAGCGGCTTTGTCAACGGCGTTCTGAAAAGTTTTTGCCGCGCCCGTCCGGCTCTGCCCGAGGACAGAACGGCGGCGCTTTCCGTGACTGCGTCCGTGCCGCTGTGGATAGTCAAGGCGTATGTCAAACAATACGGCTTTGACAAGACGCGCGAGTTTTTGACCGTCGCCCCCGAGGAGCGCGAGCATATGCGCGTCGACGTTACGCGCACGACGATGGAGCGCGTCAAGTCGGAGCTGGACGCTCTCGGAGCGGAATATGCGCCCGATCCCGCTTTGGACGACTGTCTCTTTGTCCGCAATTCTCCGAAATTGAAAAAGCTGCTCGACAGCGGCATATGCACCTTCCAATCTCGGTGCTCGGTGCTGTGCTGCAACGCCGCCGGCGTGACCGACGGCTGCAAGATCCTCGACATGTGCGCCGCTCCGGGCGGCAAGTCCGTCTGTCTCGCTTCGCGCGCAAAGGACGTGTCCGTGACTGCCTGCGACATCTATCATCATAGGCTGGAATTGATCGCCGCATACGCGCGGCGCATGCGCCGAGACATAGACGTCAGGCTGATGGACGCGACCGAATACAACGCGGCGATGGCGTCGCAGTACGACATAGTGCTGTGCGACGTGCCGTGCTCCAATCTCGGAGTCGCGGCAAAGAAACCGGACGTCTATCTGTTCCGCGAGCCGTCGTCGATAGACGCGCTCGCCGAGGAGCAGTACAAGATCTTGTGCAACGGCGCAAAATATGTGCGAGTCGGAGGCGAGGTGATCTATTCCACCTGCACGCTGCTCAAAGAGGAGAACTGCGACGTCGTCAAGAGATTTATGCGCGATCACCGCGGCTATACGTTCATCGATTCCTGTCAATATTTGCCCGACGGTTCGGGCACGGACGGCTTCTTTGTCGCCAAGCTCAGGAGGGACTCGTGAAGGCGCTGATAGCGCTCGACGCGCAGGGGCTGAGCGCGCTCGTCGCCGAGTGCGGACAGCCGTCCTATCGCGTCAAGCAGCTCTCCGACTACATCGCCAAGGGCGTGCCGATCGCACAGATGTCCGTGCTTCCCAAGTCGATGCGCGACAGGCTGATCGCCGAAGGCTACCGCACGCTGTCCGCGACGATCGCCAAGAAGCGTCAGTCTGCGACGGACGGCACCGCGAAGTATCTGTTCGCGCTCGACGGCGGCGATCTCGTCGAAGGCGTGTTGATGAAATATTCGTACGGCAACACCGTCTGCGTGTCCACACAAGTCGGATGCGCGATGGGCTGCAAGTTCTGCGCGTCCACGCTCGAAGGCAAGGTGCGCGATCTGACCGCCGACGAGATGCTGTCGCAGGTGATCGCCGCGGACGCCGACGAGGGCGGCGTGAATCACGTCGTGATGATGGGCAGCGGCGAGCCGCTCGACAACTATGCCGAGAGCGTCAAGTTCATCGACAGACTGTGCGAGTCGGGGATATCGCATCGCCACATCTCGCTGTCCACTTGCGGACTGTGCGAGCGCATAGACGAGCTTTCGCACAAGCCCAACGCGCCCGTGCTGACGATCTCTCTGCACGCTCCGACGGACGAATTGAGACGGCGCATCATGCCGATCGCCGCCAAGTACTCCGTCTGCGAAGTCGTCGCCGCGGCAAAGCGCTACTTTGAGCGCACGTCGCGACGCGTCATCTTTGAATATTCGCTGATCGCGGGATTCAACGACACCCAAGAGTGCGCGCGCAAACTCGCCGCTCTCGTCAAGGGCTTCCCGTGTCATATAAATCTGATCAGACTCAACCCCGTCGCCGAGCGAGGACTCGACGGATCGGACAAGAGGACGGTCGAGGCGTTCGCGCGCACACTGACGGCGCTGGGGACGTCCAACTCTCTGCGCCGCACGCTCGGCGCGGACATAGACGGCGCCTGCGGACAGCTGAGGCGCAAATACATTTCGGAGCAAAGATGATCGTCGGACAGATAATCAGGGAGAGCGGAGGGCGATTTTTCGTCAAGGCGGACGACGGCAACATCATCGTCTGCACGGCGCGCGGCAAGCTCAAAGAGCGCGGCGAGCTGTATGTCGGAGACATCGTCGACATCAGAGAGGAGGCGGTGCCGGTGATAGAAAAGCTGCATCCGCGCGACAGCATGCTCGTGCGCCCGTATGTCAGCAACATCGAGGGCATGATCGTCGTCATTGCGGCGCAGCCCAAGCCCGACTTCTTGCTTGTCGACAAGATGATCGTCGGCTGCGTCCAGCAGCAGCTCGACGCGATCGTATGCGTCAACAAGTGCGACTTGGACGGCAGCGCCGAGCTCGTGCAAAAGGCGGCGACGGAATACGGCTCCGTCGCGGACGTCGTCGCCGTCAGCGCAAAGACGGGCGAAGGGATGGACAAGCTGACGAGGATGATATGCGGCAGATTCTTCTGCCTTGCCGGACAGTCCGCAGTCGGCAAGTCGTCCATCGTAAACTACCTGTGCGGAGGCAGCAGGATGACGATCGGCGGCCTTGGCAGGAATATGCGCGGCAGACACACGACGCGTCACGTCGAGATCATAGATCTGCCCGACGACACGCGGATCGCGGACACCTGCGGCTTTTCGAGCTATGAGATACCGCTCGTCGATCCGTCCATGCTCGCGAGCTGTTATGTCGACTTCGACGCCTATCGCGATCAATGTCGATTCCGCGGCTGTACTCACACCGTCGAGGAGTGCTGCGGCGTAAAAGAGGCGGTGGAACAGGGCAAACTGCCCAAAGAGAGATACCAAAGATATCTCAGACTGTACGACGAAATGTCAAAGAGATGGGAGAAGAGATATGGCTGATACGATAGTCGCTCCGTCCATATTGTCCGCAGACTTCGCGGCGATGGGCGAGGCGGTCAAGACCTTGCAGAGACAGCATGCGGATTGGGTGCATTGCGACGTCATGGACGGCGCCTTTGTCCCCAACATCACATTCGGGATGCCGATGGTCAAGGCGCTCAGACGCAACACCGAGCTGCCGCTCGACGTGCACTTGATGATAGAGCGGCCGGAGAGATATGCGGCGGAGTTCATAAAAAGCGGCGCGGACATAGTGACCTTTCACCCCGAGGCGTCGCGAGATCCGCACAAGTTGCTTGCCGAGATACGCGAGCTGGGCGCCAAGTGCGGCGTCGTGCTCAATCCCGACGTCGCGGTGAGCGAGGCGGAGCCGTTCTTGGACAGCTGCGACGTCGTGATGCTGATGGGCGTGTTCCCCGGCTTCGGCGGACAGAAGTTCATACGCGACGTGCTGCCCAAGCTCGAAGAGCTCAGGCGCCTTCGCGGCAACCGCAAATTTTTGATAGAGCTCGACGGCGGCGTTACGTTGGACAACGCGCGCGAGATCGTGCTTGCAGGCGCGGACGTGCTCGTCGCAGGCAGCTGCGTCTTTTCGTCGCCCGATCCCGAGCAGACGATAGCCTCGCTGCAACATATCGCAAGCGACAGGGCATAGTCGACGCTCGTTAATACAAAGGACGCGGAGTTCCGAGAGGGCTTCGCGTATTTTTTTGCGAGTGCGTTGCGCACAGCGGTTTTTGGTAATTGATACTAATTGATAGACATTGAAACTAATTGATACTAATGCGCAGAAGTCAAATTATTCGCGCCGTAACGTTTGCACGGCGCGGCGCATAGTATGGACGGTGGAGGTGACAGGATGATCTTTTGCGTAAATCCGCCCAAGGCGGTCAAGTTGTTGTTGAGAGGTTTGTGTCGAGCGTTCGGCGCGATCTGAATGCGTATCGACGCGCAGTCATATGCGCCGCGCTCTGTTCGCGAGTTGCGCCATAATGGCTTCCGAACGGCTTTTGATAGCAGTTTTGAGCAAAAAAGGCTTGATTTTCGCGGATTTTTGCAAAAAAAAGGGACGCCTTGCGGCGCCCCGAACGTTATCACTGAAATTATTCTGCGTCAACAGAGCCGTTGGCTTTGTTCATCGTTCTCAGGCATCTGGTGCAGACATAGGCTTTTTCGAGTTTGCCGGTCGGAGTGACGAGGCTGACCTTTTGGACGTTTGCGCCCCAAGCCCTTCTGTATTTACGATTGGAGTGGCTGACTTTGTTGCCGCTCTGGCGTCCCTTGCCGCAAACACTGCATACTTTCGACATAGAAGATGACCTCCTTTTTGTTTCGTGCCTACATATATTACCACCAAATTCCGTATTATGCAACTCAATTGACGCTATTTTTTTCAATTTTTTGCGCTTAGCTGTTATATTTGCCGCTCTTTGCACGCTATTTGAGGCAAACGCTTGCAAAAGTCGCCGACATTGTGTAATATATTAGCGTGTAGATATGCGCTTGTATGCGCAATAGCGGGAGATTTTCCGCACGCGAAGTGTGGACATTGTGACGCAGGGCGTCAGGTGGGACTATGGCTGTAAAGACACTCAACAGATTCGGTAAAATCACGATAACCGACAGCGCGATCGCCATGACGGCGCATTTCGCCGCGCAGGAATGCTACGGCGTAGTCGATCTCGTCTCCCGCAGACTGACGGACAGCTTGATGCAGCTGTTCAAGGGGACTCCGACCACCAAAGGCGTGGTCGTCGAGACTGTCAACAACAAGATATACCTCGAATTGTATGTGGTATTGAGCGACGGCGTCAATGTGGACGCGATCTGCGATTCCGTGCGCAGCACGGTCAAATACATCGTCGAGACGTTCACCGGCATGAGGGTGAGCGAGATCGTCGTCAACGTCGTCGGTGTGAAGCTCTGAAATGGAGAAAATAATGAAGGTAATCGATAACATCAAACTCAAAGAGATGTTTGTCGGGGGATATAAAAACTTGCTCGCCCACAAGGCGGAGGTCGACTCGCTCAACGTCTTTCCCGTCCCTGACGGAGACACGGGCACCAATATGTCGCTGACCATCGCCTCTGCGGTCGAAGAGATCAAGTCTACGGAATGGGATTGCTCGCAGCTCTTGACCGAGTTTGCGAGAGGCGCGCTCAAAGGCGCGAGAGGCAACTCCGGCGTCATCTTGTCGCAGATCATCAAAGGCATTGCGCGTTATCTCGGCGACGAGCCGCAGATCACGACCAAGGCGTTCGCAAAGTCGCTTGCAAGCGCGCGCGACGTCGCATACAGCGCGGTCACCAAGCCCAAAGAGGGCACGGTGCTGACCGTGATACGCTCGATGGCGGAACATGCTCCCGCGATCGCGTCCAAAAATTCGTCGTTCATCCCTTTCTTCGAAGCGTTGCTCGCGAAGGGTGAAGAGACGCTCCAAAAGACTCCCGAGATGCTCCCCGTTCTCAAAAAGGCAGGCGTCGTAGACGCAGGCGGACGGGGACTTTTGTATGTGTTCCAAGGCTTCTATCTCGCCCTTGCAGGCAAGGAGATCGCCGACGTGCCCGAGGATGAGCAAAAGACGGTGCAGCCCGTGCTGCCGCAGCTCGACACCGTCGGCAGCGACGAGCACGATCTCGACAACATCAAGTTCGCTTACTGCACCGAGTACTTCATCATCAATCTCAAAAAGCACATCACCGAAGAAGACATCGAGAAGTTGCGCGACAAGCTGATGCAGATCGGCGATTGCGTCATCGTCATCGGCGACGTGAGCTTGGTCAAGGTGCACGTCCATACCAATTCGCCCAACAAGGCGCTCTACTACGCGCTCCAGCTCGGCGAGATCGACAAGATCAAGATCGAGAATATGTTGGAGCAGCACCGCGCGCTCGTCCGCACCAGAGAGGCCAACAAGAAGCCGCTCGGCATGGTCGCGATCTGCGCAGGCGAGGGCTTTGAGTCGCTCTTCCGAGAGCTGTCGGTGGACGAAGTCGTCGAGGGCGGACAGACGATGAACCCCAGCGTCGACGACATCCTCCATGCGGTCGAGAAGGTCAACGCGGACAGCGTGATCATTCTGCCCAACAACAAGAACATCATCATGGCGGCGGATCGCGTCGCCGAGCTCACTTCCAAGAAGTGCTTCGTCGTCCCGACTGCCGAGGTGCCCGAGGGCATAAGCGCGGCCGTCGTGTTCGATCCCTCTCTCTCTGCGGAGGCCAACGTCGAGCAGATGAAAGAGGCTTTCGGGCGCGTCAACTGCGGCGAAGTCACCTGCGCCGTCCGCAAGACAGAGCTGGACGGCTTCTCGATCAAAGTCGGCGACTACATAGGGCTCGATTCCAAGAAGATAGTCTCCCACGCCAAGACTCTCGACAAGGCGGTGATGGGGCTCGTCGACAAGCTCGTCGGCAAGGACAGCGAAGTCGTCACGCTCTATTACGGCGCAGACGTGACCAAGGCGGACGCCGACGTGATGACCAAGATGATAGAGGACAAGTATCCCGACTTCGACGTCGTATGTTATTACGGCGGACAGCCGCACTACTTCTATATGGTGTCGGTGGAGTGAGGGCTTTGACGGCAATGCCGCGCCGCGACAGCGAGCGCGGCTTTTTGATAGCGAGAAAATATGCAGTTGACCGATCTTAAAGGCGTCGGCGAAAAGACGCTTGCAAAACTCAATGCGCTCGGCATCCGAGACGGGCGGGATCTGCTCGACTTTTTGCCGACCGAATATTGGGACATGACTCGCGAAGGCGACTTGCGCGTCGCGCGCGAGGGCGAATATCTGCTGCTCAAAGGCAGAGTGCGCAAGCTGACCAAGCTCGTCCGCACGGGGCGGCTCAACTTCTTTGCCGCGACGGTGGACACGCCGAGCGGAACGATCAAGGCGGTGTGGTTCAACGCGCCATATCTGCGCGCCAACGTCGAAGAAGGCGGCGAGATCACGCTGTGGGGCAAGCTCTCGGTCAAGAAGGGCGCGCGTGAGCTGATCAATCCCGGCTTCGAGGGCGCGGGCGGAGAGCGGCTCAAAGGCATTGTCCCCATCTATCCGACCAAGGGCGCGATAGGACAGGCGCTGATGCGCAAGCTGACTGCAGAGTGCGTCGCGAAGCAGGCGGCGACGCCGCTCGTCGAGCTGGACGGGATAATGCCGCTCGGCAAGGCGTATTACGACGCGCATCTGCCGTCCTCTCTCGACGCGGCGCACGAGGCGATGAGACGCATCGCGCTCGAACAGCTGACCGCCGATCTGATCGCGTACAAATTGCGAAGGGCAGGGGAGCGTCACAGCCGCAAGAGCCGCTGCGAAAAGCCGCTGTCGATTATGGACGATATGGTACAGTCGCTGCCGTTTGAATTGACGCGCACTCAGCGCGCGGCGATCGCGGACATCGTCGGAGATCTGCGCTCGGACGAGTGCATGAACAGGATGATAGTCGGCGACGTAGGCTCGGGCAAGACCGTCGTCGCGCTGATCACGGCGGCATATGTCGCGCGGTGCGGAATGCAGAGCGCGCTGATGGCTCCGACCGAGATCTTGGCGCGCCAGCACTATCTCAATGCGTGCAAGCTATTTGAGGGCGCGGGAGTGAGCTGCGCTCTCATCACGGGCTCGGACGGCGCCGCGCAGAGGCGCAAGACCTGCGCCGCGGTGGCAGCAGGCGACGTCGATCTGTTGATAGGTACGCATGCGGTGCTGTCGGACAGCGTCGCCTTTGCGGATCTGGGCTATGTGATAGTCGACGAGCTGCACAAGTTCGGGGTGCGCCAAAAGAGCGCGCTCGAGACCAAGGCGAAGGACGTGGACGTCGCAGTGATGAGCGCGACTCCGATACCGCGCGCACTCGCGCTTGCGGAATACGGCGACATCGCCGTAAGCACGATAGAGAGCCGCAAGAGCGCGGACGAATACGCAAAGACGGAGATAGTCAAAGACGAAGACCTCGGCAAGTTGTTCGATCGCATACGCGAGCTTGCGCTGAGCGGCGAACAGATATATATAGTATGTCCGCGCGTGGAGGACAGCGAGGGCATAGAGCTTGCGTCGGCAAAGAGCGTCTATGCCGAGCTTGCGGATGGCGCGCTCAAAGGCATCCCGACGGGACTTGTCTACGGCTCGATGGCGGAGAAGAAAAAGACTGAGACGATGACCGCCTTCTCCGAGGGAAGACTGTCCGTGCTCGTCGCGACGGGGGTGGTGGAAGTCGGAGTGGACTGCCGGGGCGCGACGACGATGGTGGTTCTGCATGCGGATCGCTTCGGCTTGGCGTCCTTGCATCAACTTCGCGGCAGAGTCGGCAGACGCAAGGGAATGACTTCGCGCTGCTATCTGCACACGTCGGGAGGCGACAATGCAAGGCTGGAATTGCTGACCGAGGAGTGCGACGGGTCCAAGCTCGCAGAGGCGGACGCGGAGATCCGCGGATACGGCGACTTTATGGGATTCAGACAGAGCGGCGGCTCGGGATTCAAGATAGACAAGTCGCTTTTGGCTCTCGCCAAGCAGTGCGCCGACAAGCTGTTGGAGCGCGACGGCGCGGCTCTTGCCGAGCACTATCGCGTAAAATTGTTCTACGATAAGGCGAATAACATAAGTATGAACTGATTTTCGGGACTCGATTGTTCTGAATTAGCGCGATTTTCATAATAGTTAAAACCTGTATTGTTCAAAATCGCCTTATTTTGCGCGCAAATGAGTATTATCTATATATGCGCGCAATCGATAGACTTGACGCTCGCTTTTGGTTTATAATTGAGCTATCAAATTTTCGGATGAAGATATGACAGACAAATTCAAACAGCCTTCGGGAGTGCGCGACACTCTCCCGGCAGAGTACGCACGCAAGCGTACCATCCAAGATCGTCTCCTCGGCAAGTTCGGAGCATACGGCTATCGTCAGATCGATACGCCCGCTCTCGAATACGGCGACCTCTATTCCGAGGCGGGGAGATACGAGCTGCGCAAGCTCTTCAAACTGTCCGACTGCGACGGCAGCCTTCTCGTGCTCCGTCCCGACATGACGATGCCGATCTCGCGCATCGTCGCGACCAAGTTCCCCAAGGGCAGATACAAGCTCTGCTATCTCGGCAGCACTTACCGCCTTGCGCCTCGCGCCGGACTGCGCGAGTTCACTCAAGCCGGAGTGGAATACATGGGCGCGTCGGGCACGGCTTGCGACGCCGAGGCGATCGCGCTCGCGATCGAGTCGCTGCGCGCATGCGGCATCCGAGACTTTATCATCGACATAGGACACGTCGGATTTTTCGGCGGGATACTTCGTCAGCTCGATCTCGACGAGAGCGCGCGCAAAGAGCTCGCCGCACTCGTCGAACGCAAGGATGTGATAGGCGAGAGCCTTTTCGCCGCGCGCCACGGCTTGACGTCGCACGATCTCGATCTGTTGACGGGACTGCCGATGCTCTTCGGCGACGGCTCCGTGCTCGCCAAGGCGCGCGAGCTGTGCGTCAACGACGAGATGGCGGACAGTGTGCGCGAACTCGAAAAACTCAACACCGCGCTCGTTGCCGCCGGCTACGGCGATTGCATCAGTTTCGATCTCTCGCTCGTCGGCGAGATGTCCTATTATAGCGGACTCGTCTTTCAAGGACTTTGCGAGGGCGCAGGCTCGTCCGTGCTTTCGGGAGGCAGATACGACAGACTTTGCGACGCATTCGGCCGCAGCGTACCTTCGGTGGGCTTCGCGGTTTCGGTCGACGCGCTCGTCGACGTATTGCAGTCAAACGCCGAAGGAGATCCGCTGCCCGACGAAGTCATCGTCTGCGACGGTACTCCCGAGGGGATAGCCGCAGCTTTGATCAGGCTCAGGCAGCAGACCGAGCAGGGCAAAGTCGTCGACTTCTTGGGCGACAAGGATACGGCGGCGATCGACGCGTCGGGATGCAAGGACGTATATTTCGCCAAGGGGGACAAGCAGTGATGGTCAAAAAAAATATGGACAAAACGGTTGTGTTTGCATTGGCGAAGGGCAGGCTCGCAGAGAAGTCGGCAGAGATACTTTGCCGCTGCGGCATAGACTGCGCCAACATCCTTGAACCGACGCGCAAACTCATCTTGACCGACAAGAGCGGCGCATACGAATTCATCTTCGTCAAGCCCAGCGACGTGCCGGTCTATGTCGAGAGGGGCGTCGCCGACGTCGGCGTCGTGGGCAAGGACACGTTGTTGGAGTCGGGCGCGGACGTCTACGAGCTCGCCGATCTCAAATTCGGCGCCTGCAAGCTCGCGCTCGCCGGCTATGCCGGATTCGATGTGACGGAGGCGCGCAACGGGCTCAAAGTCGCGACCAAGTACGGCAATTTCGCGCGCAGTTATTTCGAGAGCAGAGGGCTCAACGCGGACATCATTCCGCTGCACGGCTCGATAGAGCTGGGGCCGATCGTCGGCTTGTCCGACATCATACTCGACATCGTCGAGAGCGGCAAGACGCTCAGAGAGAACGGATTGTCCGTGCTCGAAGAGATATGCGACTGTTCGGCGCGGCTGATCGTCAACAAGGTCAGTCTCAAGACCAAGTCCGCCGTGCTGATACCGCTCGTGACCAAGATAAAAGAAGCTGTTTCGGAGTGAATATGCAGATCATAGAATATGACGCAAAAGATTTTGAAAAGTCGCTGCACAGAGCGCGCCTTGACGACGAGGCCAAGACGCGCGCCGTCGCCGAGATCCTCGCTCGGGTGAGAGAAGGCGGCGACGCGGCGCTGTTTGAATATGCGCGCCGCTTTGACGGCGCGGAGCTGTCGGGCGCGAACGTCGTCGTCACGGACGAAGAGATAGACGCTGCCTATTCCGCAGTCGATCCCGCGCTTGTCGAGAGCTTGCGCCGCGCGGCGAAGAACGTGACCGACTATCACCTCAGACAGCGCGCGAAGTTTTGCGACGACATGCATTCGGTCGGCAAGTCGAGCGTGCTCGGCTGGAAGTACAGACCGATGTCGCGCGTGGGGCTGTACGTCCCCGGCGGCAAGGCGAGTTATCCGTCGACCGTATTGATGACCGCGCTTCCCGCCAAGGCGGCAGGAGTCAAACAATTGATAGTCTGCACGCCCAATCTCGACAATCCGCTGATCGCCGTCGCGTGCCGCGAGTGCGGAGTGGACAAGATCTATCGCGTCGGAGGGGCGCAGGCGATAGCGGCAATGGCATACGGCACCGAGAGCGTGCCGCGCGTCGACATCATCGCCGGACCGGGCAACGTCTATGTCACTCTTGCAAAAAAGCAAGTGTTCGGCGACGTTGCGGTCGACATGATCGCAGGGCCGAGCGAAGTCTTGGTGATCGCGGACGACAGCGCCGATCCCGAGTGGGTCGCCGCGGATCTGTTGTCGCAGGCGGAACACGACGAGATGGCGTCCTGCTTCCTCGTGACGGACAGCCGCGAGTTCGCCGACAAGGCGGCGCGCGCCGTAGAGAGACAGCTTGCGGCGCTGCCCAGGCGCGCGATAGCCGAGAAGTCCGTGCGCAACAACGGCAGGATAATCCTCTGCAAGGATATGGACGAGGCAGTCGCCGTTGCGGACGCGATCGCTCCCGAGCACCTCGAAGTCTGCACTGCGGACGCGGACGACGTCGCCGCAAAGATCTCCAATGCGGGAGCGCTGTTTGTCGGGCACTGGTCGCCCGAGCCTCTCGGCGACTATTACGCAGGGCCGTCGCACGTCTTGCCGACGAGCGGCAGCGCGCGTTTCAGCTCTGTTCTGAGCGTGGACACGTTCATGAAGAAGATGAGCTACATCAACTATTCGGGCGAGGATCTGCTCGACGCCGCCGACGACATCGTCGCGCTCGCCGAGAGCGAAGGATTCGGCGCTCACGCCAATTCGATAAAGATAAGGAGAAGATCATGAAAGACAACGCAAGACGCGCGGAGATAGTCCGCGACACCAAGGAGACGCACATCAAGCTGTTCCTCGACCTCGACGGCGGTCAGGTCTCGGTGGACAGCGGCATAGGATTCTTTGATCATATGCTCGAGCTCTTGGGCTATCACTCCGGCTTCGGATTGGAAGTGGAGTGCAAGGGCGATACGCGCGTGGACGGACATCACTCCGTCGAGGACGTGGGCATCGCGCTCGGCAAGGCGCTCTCCGAGGCGATCGGGGACAAGCGCGGCATAGCGCGCTATGCGACGAGCTTCATCCCGATGGACGAGTCTCTCGCCGCGGTCAGCGTCGATTTCAGCGGCAGACCATATCTCGTGTTCAACGCCGATTTTTCCGCGTCCAAAGTCGGAGAATTCGACCTCGAACTCGTCGAGGAATTCTTCCGCGCCGTCGCGACTTACGGCGGCATAACGCTGCACGTCAACTTGCTCTACGGCTCCAACAATCACCACAAAGCCGAGGCTGTGTTCAAGGCTTTCGCAAGGGCGATCTCGGCGGCGGTCAAGATCGTCTCCGACAAGGTCCCGTCGTCCAAGGGAATGCTGGAATGATCGCGATAATAGACTACGGAATGGGCAATCTGCGCAGCGTGCAGAAGGCCTTTCAATATCTCGGCATGGACGCGCGGATATGCGCGGACAAGCGCTCTCTCGACGACAGCTCGCACATCGTACTGCCGGGAGTGGGCGCGTTCGCCGACGCGGCGGCGGCGCTCTCGCGCAGCGGACTCGATCTCGAATTGAAGCGCCAAGTCGCGGCGGGCAAGCCCTTCCTCGGGATATGTCTCGGCATGCAGCTGCTGTTCGATCGCAGCTTCGAGGACGGCGAACACGTCGGGCTCGGCTTGATAAAAGGGCAAGTCGTGCGCTTTGACGTGCAGGGGCTCAAAGTTCCGCACATAGGCTGGAACAGCGTGCGCCAAGTCCGCAAGACTGCGCTGTTCGACGGCGCGTCCGATCTCGACTTCTATTTCGTGCACAGCTATCACGCGGCGGACGTCGCGCCCGAGTGCGTGGAGACCGTCTGCGAATACGGCTATGAATTCGTGTCGTCCGTCAACAGGGACAACATCTTCGGAGTGCAGTTCCACCCCGAGAAGAGCGGCGACGCAGGTTTGAAGCTGCTCAAAAATTTCGGAGGGATCTCATGAAACTGTTCCCGGCGGTGGACATCTTGGACGGCAGAGCAGTCAGGCTCCTGAACGGCAGACGCGACGCCGTGACAGACTATGGCTCGCCGATCGACAGAGCTGTCGAGTGGGCGCAAAAGGGCGCGCGCAGACTGCACCTTGTCGACCTCAACGGCGCGTTCGGCGACGGCAACAACGTCGACGTCATCGCGCGTATCGTCCGCGAGACGGGACTGCCCGTCCAAGTCGGCGGAGGGATAAAGAATGCGGACGCCGCGGCGTACTATCTTCAAGACGCCGGAGCGGAGAGAGTGATCGTCGGCTCGGCGATCGTGCTCGATCCCGACGCGGCGGACGCTATGTGCGCGCGTTATGGCGCAAAGATAATTGCAGGGATAGACGTCAAGGACGGCGCAGTGGCAGTCAAGGGCTGGGTGCAGAAGACGCAAATGACCGCGTTGCAAGCGGCGTTCGCGATGAAAGAGCGCGGTTGCGACACGATCGTCTACACAGACATCGGCCGCGACGGCGCGCTCAGCGGAGTCAATGTCTCCGCCACCGCAAAGCTCGGAGAGGACAGCGGTATGAACGTCATCGCCAGCGGCGGAGTCAGCGACGTCGACGACCTCGAAAAACTGCGAGAGGCAGGCGTGTTCGGCGCCATCCTCGGCAGATCAATCTATGTCGGCAACATAGATCTTCGCAGCGCGATCGCGCGTTTTGAGGAGGGACAATGCTCGCAAAGAGGATAATTCCGTGCTTGGACATCCGCGACGGCAGAGTCGTCAAGGGCGTAAACTTCGTCCATCTCGTCGACGCGGGCGACCCCGTCCAAGCGGCGGCGGCATACAACGCGATGCGCGCGGATGAGATCGTCTTCCTTGACATCACCGCGACGCACGAGGGACGCAACACCATGTACGACGTGATCGCGAGGGCGGCGGAGCAAGTCTTCATTCCGCTCACCGTCGGCGGCGGCATTTCGACCGTGGAGCATTTTCGCAAACTGCTGTCGCTGGGCGCGGACACGATCACCGTCAATTCGGCGGCGTTCCGCGATCCGCGGCTCATCACAGACGCGGCGCTCAAATTCGGCTCCCAATGCGTCGTCGTCGCCATCGACGCCAAGCGCAACGACAAGGGCTCGTTCGACGTCTTCCTCAACGGCGGCAGGATAAACACGGGCAGCGACGCGATCGAATGGGCGATCAGGGCAGAAAAGCTCGGCGCAGGCGAGATCTTGCTGACGAGCATGGACTGCGACGGCACCAAGAACGGCTATGACGTCGAGCTTACGCGCAGAGTGTCCGAGGCAGTCGGCATCCCCGTCATCGCCAGCGGCGGAGCGGGCAAGCCCGAGCATTTCAAAGAGGTGCTGACGGACGGCAAGGCGGACGCGGCGCTTGCGGCGTCGCTGTTCCATTTCGGCGAACTCGGCATCGCGCAACTCAAAGAATATTTGGCAAAAGAGGGCGTGTGCGTGCGCAAGTGACGCACCGCGCAAGAGGTAATATGAAAGCAAGTGAATTCAAATTCGACGACAAGGGACTGATCTGCGCGATCGCGCAGGACGTCGACAACGGTCAAGTGCTGATGCAGGCATATATGAACGCCGAGGCGTTGCAGGCGACTTTGGACAGCGGATACGCGCACTATTACAGCCGTTCGCGCCAATGCCTTTGGAAGAAGGGCGAGACGAGCGGACATCTTCAAAAGGTCGTTTCGATAGACTATGATTGCGACGCCGACTGTGTGCTCTTGCAGGTGCGTCAGACGGGCGCCGCCTGCCATACCGGCAATCGCAGCTGCTTTTTCCGCAATCTCGCGAAGTGGGAAGACGTGCCCGATTACAAGATCGTCTTCGCCGAGCAAGCCGCCGTCCAAGACCGCAAAGCCAATCCGGTGGAAGGATCTTACACCAACTATCTGCTCAACAAGGGCACCGAGAAGATATGCAAAAAGGTGGGGGAAGAGGCGACCGAGACAGTCATCGCCGCATGCAAGGACAAGCGCGAAGAGATGATCGGCGAATTGTGCGACCTCTTTTACCATTCGCTCGTGCTGATGGCGGACAAGGACGTCACTCTCCAAGACGTGTTCGCGGAGCTGGAACGCCGCCGCGGCAAGGCGCCCGATCCCAAATATGCGAACGGCAACATCGCCACCAACACCGATATGATCAAGCGCAGCAAGTGATCGATCGCTGACGGCAAGCGCCGCCAACGCAAAGCGCGCAAGCGCAACATCGCCGTCAACACCGATACGATCGTCGGCAAGCCAAACGCGGACGGCAACGATCTAAGATACAAAAGCGGTTTCACATATGTGACGCCGCGATTTTTTATTTTCGGAGCGGATATGGCGGCTTTTGGCGATCGCCGTTTGAGAAAAGCATTTTTCGCCGCACAATAATATGTCGGCGCGCGTGGAACAAAAAGGGCTCGGCACAATGCCGAGCCCTAAGACTTTTGTCTGTCTCGTCAAATGCGGTCGATGCGCATTATGTTCATCGCGTCGTGCGCGGAGCCCGTCGAAGTCGCGAGCGTGACGACGGTGTCGCCGGCCTTTATCATATTGAAATAGCGCGCGACCTTTGCTGCGTGTTCAAAGACCTTGCTGATGTCCGATTGCTCTGCGCCCATCAGCGGATAGACGCCCCAGCTGAGCGCGAGTTGGTAGTACGCCTTTTCCGTCGTCGTGACGGCGATGATCGGGCACGAGGGACGGAATCGGCTGACGAGTTTTGCCGTCCTGCCGCTGCGAGTCGCAACGACTATCGCGTCGCCGTTCAAGTCATAGGACGCCTTGACTGCGGACGCGGACATCGCGTCGGCGATCGTTTTGAGATCGAAGTCGCTCAACATGTTGAAGCGCTTGCGATAGTGGATGGAACTCTCGGTGTATTCGGCAATGTCGGACATGACCTTGATCGCCTGGACGGGATATTTGCCTGCCGCCGTTTCGCCGGACAGCATGATCGCGCCCGTTCCGTCATAGACGGCATTGGCGACGTCCGAAGTCTCCGCGCGAGTGGGGCGCGGCTTGGTGATCATGCTCTCCAACATCTCCGTCGCCGGGATGACGCGCTTTCCTGCGGCGCGTGCGCGCTTGATCAAAGATTTTTGGATCGCGGGCAGCTCGATGAACGGGACTTCGACGCCCAAGTCTCCGCGCGCGACCATGATGCCGTCCGCGAGAGCGAGGATCTCGTCTATGTTCTCAACGCCCTTGCTTGACTCTATCTTGGCGATGACTTCGATGCGTTCGCCGCCGTTGCGCAGCAAAAACTCTTTCAAGACTCTGATGTCGTTGGCGGTGGGTACGAACGACGCGGCGATGAAGTCGACGTCCTGCTCTATGCCGAACAGCAGATCCGACTTGTCCTGTTCGCTGAGATAGGGCAGATCGAGCACTGTCCCGGGGACGTTAATGCTCTTGTGATTGCTGATCGTGCCGCCGATGACGACTTGCAGCTTGACCGTCTTGTCGACGATGTCCTTGACTTGCATGCGGATAAGTCCGTCGTTGATCAGCAAGAAGTCTCCCTTCTTGAGCATCTTGTAGAAGTCGGGGCAGGATACGCTCGCTCTGTGCGCGTCGCCGACGATCTTGTCGTTGACGATCTCAAATTCGTCTCCGGCAGCGACCTCTGCGCTGTCGTTTTCAAAAGTCCCGAGCCTGATCTCGGGCCCTCTCGTGTCGAGCATCAATGCGACGGGTGCGGACAGATCGCGGCGGATCTCCTTGATCAAGGCAATCCTTGCGGCGTGATCTTCGTGAGTCGCATGGCTCATATTGATCCTTGCGACGTTCATGCCTGCCTTGACCATTGCGGTCAAGACGCTCTTGTCCGAACTCGACGGACCCAACGTCGCTATAATTTTAGTTTTCCTCATATAAATCTCCTGTGACCGTAAAGATTATACGTCAAAAGCCGTCCAAAAGTAAAATGTTTGAGCTCACAAGCCTCTATATGACATTTTCTTAACAAACATGCTTTCGGGAACGTGTTTTTATATCTGCAAGTGTGCCGTCAAGTCCATTTGCCTATCGGTGTCGCCGTTGCTCGCAAAATCGCAATGCGCTACCGTTTGAAAATTGATAATAATTTAAACACATTGATAATAATAAAAACTAATTGAAACAAAACTGAGAAAAGAGAAATGTTGAATTGTCGATATTTACGGCGGCTTGCAGACCAAGAAGAGATCAAGAAGATTGCAGAGCAGTATTCTTTGGCGACGAAAAGAATTGCATGATTCGCCGTTAACAGAGTGAAAGGTGTAACAGTAAATTGCATAAAAAAACAACACCCAAAGAGGTGTTGTTTTGGAGGCACCACCCAGATTTGTAAGGACGAGCGAAGCGAGGACGGAATAGCGGAACGCGTTTCATCTGCGTATTTTGCATACACAGATGAAAGCACCCAAACAAAGCTATCTCATGTTGCAAACCATTTCCGTTGGGTGCCCACTGTGAAAAAAGACACCTGCTATGGTGCCGCATTGCGCATGTCGCGCGCCTGCTATATTTTGTACTCCGTACTTCGTTGTCAATGGAGTGAAAGTTACAACAGTAAAATCGTATAAAAAACAACACCCAAAGAGGTGTTGTTTTGGAGGCACCACCCAGATTTGAACTGGGGAATCAAGCTTTTGCAGAGCTTTGCCTTACCACTTGGCTATGGTGCCGCATTGCGCATGTCGCGCACTTGCTATATTGTGTACGTTATCCGTACTTCGTTGTCAATGGAGCGAGAGACGAGATATTCGCTGCACGCCCGTTTCTCTTGCGCTACGCATCCGCTACCGCGAAAGCGGCTTCGCCGCCGAACTCGCAATACGGCAAATGTCGCGCACTTGCTATTGCTGTACGGATCTCCGTACTTCGTTGTCAATGGAGCGAGAGACGAGATTCGAACTCGCGACATTTGCCTTGGCAAGGCAACGCTCTACCACTGAGCCACTCTCGCACACCATGGTGGAAACAATAGGGCTCGAACCTATGACCCCCTGCTTGTAAGGCAGGTGCTCTCCCAACTGAGCTATGCTTCCGAATTGCCTATTAAATATACCAAAAGCAAAAACGATTGTAAAGCGTTTTCCCGAAATTTTGCTCAAAGAATTTGCAAGCGCTTTTTTGACAGAGAAATTTGTCGCTTTTTTGGACCGCGATCTCGTCTGTAACGGATATACTGAATTCACGCAAAATATTTTGAGGAAAGTGCCACCGCATTATTGACAAAGGCACAATTATTTTGTAAAATAAATAGGCTTGATTATGCTGATGTGGCTCAGTCGGTAGAGCAATTCACTCGTAATGAATAGGTCGGCGGTTCGAATCCGCCCATCAGCTCCATGTCGAGGTGTAGCGCAGTTTGGTAGCGCGCTTGGTTCGGGACCAAGAGGCCGCTGGTTCAAATCCAGTCACCTCGACCAGTCAGGGACTTCGCCCTTGGCGAAGGCAAACAAACGAGGCAATTCCGCC
>CALWKR010000044.1 GCA_944381315.1 uncultured Christensenellaceae bacterium | reverse complement strand
TTGGCAGGGGAGACGCGATTCGAACACGCAACCAATGGTTTTGGAGACCACTACTCTACCGTTGAGCCACTCCCCTAAATTGCTTATACATTTTACAATGCGAAGCCGCGATAAGTCAATCGTTTTTCGTCTATTTGTTGAAAATGCGAAAAGCTGTGCCGCGGCCTGCCGAAATTGTGCAAATGCTCCCCAAAATTGTGGCGTTTGAGCGCCGAATAATGTATAATGGATATATCAAATCAATCGGAGAGAGATATGCAGACCGACATTTATGTAAATCCGCTGATCACGAGATATGCGGGAAGAGAGATGGCAGCCAACTTTTCCGACGACGCGAAGTTCCGTCTTTGGAGAAGGCTTTGGATCGCGCTTGCCAAGTCCGAAAAAGACCTTGGGCTCAACATTGCCGACGAGCGGATCGCCGGGATGGAGAAGTTCAAGGACGACATCAACTATGAGGACGCGGCGAAGTTCGAGAAGGAAGTTCGTCACGACGTCATGGCTCACGTCAAGGCGTTCGGCAAGCAGGCGCCCAAGGCGATGCCGATCATCCACCTCGGCGCGACGTCGTGCTTTGTCACAGACAATGCCGAAGTCATCATCATAGACCGCGCGCTCGACTTGGTGCTCGCCAAGCTCGTCAACGTGATGGACAAGCTCAAGAGCTTTGCCCTGAAATACAAGGATCTCCCGACTCTCGGTTTCACCCACCTGCAGCCTGCGCAGCTGACCACGGTCGGCAAGAGGGCTACGCTTTGGCTCGAAGATCTGGAGATGGACTATGTCTCGCTCGCGCATCTCAAAGCCAATGTCAAGCTTCGCGGCGTCAAGGGCACGACGGGCACGCAGGCGAGCTTCCTCGATCTGTTCGAGGGCGACGGCGAGAAGGTCAAAGAGCTTGAGAGACGCGTCGTCGAGAAGATGGGCTATTCTTCATTCTACGGCGTAACGGGACAGACCTATCCGCGCAAGTTCGACTACAACGTGCTGTGTGTGCTGTCGCAGATCGCGCAGAGCTGCTACCGCTTCTCCAACGACATCCGTCTCTTGCAGCATATGAAAGAGATAGAAGAGCCGTTTGAAAAGACGCAGATCGGCTCGTCGGCGATGGCGTACAAGCGCAATCCGATGCGCAGCGAGCGGATCGGTTCGATCGCGAGATATGTGCTTTCGCTGCCGACCAATTGCGCGTTTACGGCGGCGACGCAGTGGTTTGAGCGCACGCTCGACGACAGCGCCAACAAGCGCATAGTCATCGCGCAGGCATTCCTTGCCGTCGATGCGATCCTCAATATCTATCTCAATGTGTCCGAAAACCTTGTCGTCTATGACAAGGTCATAAAAAAGCATATCGACGCCGAACTGCCCTTTATGGCGACCGAGAACATAATGATGGAATGCGTCAAGGCAGGAGGCAACCGCCAAGAGCTGCACGAGCGCATCCGCGTGCTGTCAATGGAGGCGTCGCGCAATGTCAAAGTCGAGGGCAAGGACAACAACTTGATCGAGCTGATCAAAGCGGATCCGATGTTCGCGGCGGTAGCCGACAGGCTCGACGGCATCCTCGACGCAAAAAACTTTGTCGGAAGAGCTCCGCAGCAAGTCGAAGAATTCATCTCTGCCGAGATAGATCCCATCCTTGCAAAGCACGCCGATCTGCTCGGTCAAAAGGGCGTCGTCTCTGTCTGAGTTCGAGATCAAAAATCAAGGAAGGCGCGATGCCTTCCTTTTTTTGAGCCGTTTTTGCGCATCATTGCCCTATCATCCAGTCGATGAAGATCCCGAATCCCTTGGTCGGATCCGACGTGAAGACGTGCGTGACGGCGCCGACGAGTTTGCCGTCCTGAATGATCGGACTGCCGCTCATGCCCTGTACTATGCCGCCCGTCATCGCGATCAAATCTTTGTCGGTGATCCTGATGACCATGCTCTTGTCGGACGGGGCGTCCTGATCTTCGACTTTGATGATCTCGATGTCGTACAGCTCGGGCATATTGCCGATGACTGTCGAGAAGATCTGCGCCTTGCCCGGCCTTATCTCATCCTTTGCCGCGACGTCGATCTCGGGGAAGCCGTCGGTGTCGCCCGTGTAGTAGCCGAAGTTGCCGAACACGGTGTTTTTGTCGATCACGGCGACGGGCTTTTCCGTCTTGTCGAAAGAGCCTTCAAGCTCCCCTGCCTTGCCTATCTTGCCCTTGACCGAGCCCGTGATATATGCAGGATAGGCGGTTCCGTAGACCGATCGCACGGGAGTGCCGTCGGGCGAAGCGATCGCGTGACCGAGACATCCGAACCTTGCCGTTGTCGGATCGATGAACGTCAAAGTGCCTATGCCTGCGACGCTGTCTTGCAGCATGAGTCCCAACTTGTATTTTCCGCTCAGAACGTCGCGCACCGCATGCACTTCATACATTTTTCGCACATTTCCGCGATAGATCTCGAGCAGGGCTTTGCCGTCAGAGCGTTCGAGCATTTCGGCTATCGCGTCCGCGCTGTCCACTTTTTCGCCGTTGATCGACGTCAAAATGTCGCCGTATGTGACGTCGCAATTGTCAATCGGCGAAGCGGTGCCGTCCGCGGTGACGACTCCGCTCTTGGCGGTGATCATCAGTCCGTCCGTCTTGAGCGATATGCCGAGCGGCGTGCCGCCGAGCAGTACGCTGTGCGAGACGACGGGCTTTGCCTCGTGTTTTTCTATGTCGAAGATGCCGAAGAGCCGCGATGACGCGGTCATGCTGTCGGCGTCGTAGTCCTTGACGACGTACGGCGCTTCGCTTTGACCTATATCGCAAAACGCGGTCGCTGCCCAATCTCCGTCGCTTCGGGCAATGCCGAAATAGCCGACCGAAGCGACGGCGGCGAACAACAGCATGATAATGCACAACAATCTTTTCATTGCCAACCTCACGAAGATAGTTTGGGCGATAGTTGCACAATTATGAAAAAAGCGCCTTGCGGCGCCTCTTTCAGTTAAATGATCGTTTGAAGTTGTCCGAATATTCTTTCATCTCTTTCGCGTGAGGCAGAGCGTGAGTACTGTATTCGCTGCCGCCGATGAGACGCGCGATCTCTTGCAGCATCCCGTCGTTGTCGAGAGGCGTGAGCGACGTGTGCGTGCCGTCCTTGTCTGTGTATTTGGCGATGAGGAAGTGCTTGTCCGCCATGGACGCGAGCTGAGGCAGATGAGTGACGGCGAGCACTTGTCTGCCGCGCGCGATCGCATAGAGCTTTTGGGCAACGACTTGCGACGTCTTGCCGCTTATGCCGGTGTCTATCTCGTCAAAGACCATCGTCTGCACTCCGTCGATGTCCGAGATTATGTTCTTGATCGCGAGCATAAAGCGCGAGAGTTCACCGCCCGAAATGACCTTGCTCAATTCGCGTTCGGGCTGACCTGCGTTGGCAGAGAACATGAACACTACTTCGTCTTCGCCTTCGGCGCGCGGCTCGCAGCTCTTGCGGCGGACGACTGCGTGGAAGGACGCATTGTTCATCCCCAGATCTTTGAGCTGCGCGACTATGTCGACGGCCAGTTTGTCGGCGGCAGAAAGCCGCAGTTCGTGCATCTTGTCCGCATTTTTTGCGAGCTTGGCGACCACGGTCTCCTGCTCGTCGTTGAGCTTTTCGAGCGCGAATTCGCCGTTCGCCAAAAAATCGAGCTCTTTGCGCAGCTCGTCGAGCTTGGACTGATAGTCGTCCTCGTCGATCGAGTACTTGCGCTTTATCTTGCGCACGAGTGCGAGCCTCTCTTCGCAGCGCTCGGCGGCATAGGGATCGAAGTCGTCCGATTCGACCAAGTCTTTGAGCGTGTCGGCGATGTCCTTCGCCTCTATCCTCAGCGATTCCAATCTCGACTCTATCTCTGCATATGCAGGATCGTAGTCGGTCACGGACGCGACGTTGCGCCTTGCGGAAATGATGTCGGACAGCGCGCTCTGACCATCGCCGTCGAGCGCGTTTTGAGCGTCGGCAAGACTGTCGCGAATGCGTTGAGCATTGTTGAATTTCTTGCGCGCGGCGAGCAAGGCGTCTTCTTCGCCCTGTTCGAGAGCCGCGCTTTCCAATTCCGCGATCGCGTCGCTCACCTCTTCGGCGCGAGCCTCGACGTCCGAAACGGAACCGTATTTCGCGATCTCGCGCTTGATCTCATAATATCTCGAGCACAGCTCCGAACGCTCCTTGACGGCGTCGGCGAGCTTTTCGCCGGCGAATTTGTCCAGCACTTTGATGTGGTTGTCTTCGCTCAACAGTCCCGTCGCCTCATGCTGACCGTATATGTCGACCAGCGAGCGCGCGACCGCGCGCAACACGGCGAGAGTGACTCGAGAGCCGTTTATCCTGCAAACGTTTTTGCCGTCGGCGGACATCGTCCGCGAAAGCATTACTTCGCTGTCCTCGGCGTCGATCTCGTATTCTTTGAGAATATCGGCGCAGGCGCCGCCGCCGTCGAGCGAAAAGATAGCCGAGACCGAAGCGTCGGAACAGCCGTATCTGATCAGCGATCTGTCGGCTCTCTCTCCGAGCACGAATTCTAGGCTGTCGATGATGATCGACTTGCCTGCGCCCGTCTCGCCCGATAGAATGTTGAGCCCGTCCGAAAACTCGGCGTCGAGCTTGTCGATCAGCGCGATGTTTTTTATGTTGAGCGCGCAGAGCATACTTCCCTCCGTCAGACGAGATAGGACTCCAAGAGCTTGACGGTGGACTTGACGTCCTCACCGTCTGCGATGACCGTGAGTATGGTATCGTCGCCTGCCAATGTGCCGATGACTTGCGGCAAGTTGAGATGATCGACAAAGGCGCAAGCGCTGTTGGCGCCGCCGACGACCGTCTTGATGACGATGATGTTGGACGCATGGCGGATGGACAGCACGCACTCCTTGAAGATGTTGCCGAACTTGGCCGAGATCTTGTGCGGCGCGCCGTCGGCCTTGACGTACTTGTACTTTTTGACGGAGCCGGCGACTTTGACGAGCCCGAGCTCTTTTATGTCGCGCGACACAGTCGCCTGCGTTGCGTCAAAGCCGGCGCTCTTCAACAAGGCTACGAGCTCGCTCTGAGTCTCCACCTCGTTTTTGTCTATGATCGCGAGTATGGACTGTTGTCTTTTGGATCTAACCATATCATTCACCCCAATAAGAGAGTTTCTTGATCAATTTTTCGAAAAAGCTTTGGGAGCCGAATCTGACGAACAGCGCGTCCTTGTCGCTGCGCGTGATCGTGACATTGCACTCGTCCGTCTCGACGGGATAGACGCGTCCGTCGGCGGTGATGCGCATTTTGGAGCCGTTGGTGCAAAGCGTGACGACGCTGTCCGAGTTTACGACGAGCGGACAGAAATGCAGCGAGTGCGGGCAGATCGCGTTGATGATGAACGCGTTTACGTCGGGCGCGAGCACAGGACCGTTGCAGGACAGCGAATAGGCCGTAGAGCCGGTCGCCGTCGCGACGATGACGCCGTCGCCGCGTACGGAGTCGGCTTTGTGTCCGTCGACGCAGACGTCGATCGTGCTTATTCGCGAATTGGAATCTGTGCCGAGGATGATCTCGTTGAGCGCGTGATAGACGTTGCCGTCTATCTGTGCGGCAAGCATCGCTCTTCTCTCGATCTCGTATTTGCCCGACGCGAGCAAATCGACGACTTTCTCGAGTTCATCCTTGGACGCTTCGGACAAAAATCCTATCCTGCCGAGGTTTACGCCGAGGATGGGGATGTCTGTGCGTGCGCAATATTCGACGACGTTGAGCATCGTGCCGTCGCCTCCGAAAGCGACGAGGACGTCGCCTATCCTGCCTGCCTTGAACAGATCGGACGCGGCGGAGCTGCCTCCGTCGCCGTAAAAATATCCGCAGTCGATGCCCTTGCGAGCAAGGATGCCGCAGAATTGCTTGGCGATCATCCCGTGCGGATCTTTGTTGTAGTTGGTGTAGACTGCGATCTTCATACGGATATTATATAATATCGAGCATGATTATTCAACAAAAATTGCATAAATGCATAAAGTCAAATTTGAGAATTTTGCAGCAATACGACGTATTCGATGTTTTTGTCCTTCTTGATCGGAGCGGTGGTGATAGCCGACTTTTGCAGTCCAAGGCTTTTCGCAAAGGCGATCATATCCTCGACGACCGCCTCTCGCGCCTTGGGCGATGTGACGATCCCTCTCTTGGACAGCGCCGCTCTTCCTGCCTCGAATTGCGGCTTGATCAGTGCATATACGACGCCGCGCGGAGCAAGCAATTCCTTTATCGGCGGCAAGATGTATTTCAGCGAGATGAAGCTGACGTCGATCGTGACGACGTCGCAGGGCTCGCCGATGTCGTCGGGCGTGATGAAGCGCGCGTTGAGTCTGTCCTTGACGATGATCCTCTCGTCCTCTCTCAGTCTCGGCGGAAGCGCGCATTCGCCTACGTCGACTGCATATACCTTAGCCGCGCCGGCGCGAAGCAGGCAGTCGCAAAATCCGCCGTTTGACGCGCCTATATCCGCGCACACGGCGCCCTTTACGCTCGTTCCGAAATCGTCCAGCGCCTTTTGCAGCTTTTCGCCTCCGACAGATGCGAAATCGCTGCCCTGTTCTATCCTCAGCGCTCCCGTGCCGTCGACTTCTTTGGACGGCTTGACGACCTGCGTTTCATCATAAAAAACACGCCCTTCTCGAACAAGTCGGGCGGCTTTAGTGCGGCTGACGTTCAGCCTCTCGGAGACGAGCGCGTCGATCCTCATTGTCTGAGAGCGCGCAGGATCGCGGCTTTGTCCGTCTTGCAATAGGCAAGCACCTGCGCGACTTCGCCCATCGGATAGAGCCCGTCGTCAAAGCCGATGATCTTGACTTTGGGATAGATGTCGCTCTGTCTTTCGGCATAGTAATTGCGCACCGCCTGACCGAATCCCCCGTCCTTGACGCCGTCTTCGACGGTGATGACTTCGCGGTCGTCGATGAGATCGAGCAAATCGAAGTCGAGAGGCTTGGCAAATCGCGCGTTTACGAAAGCCGCCTTGCCGCCCTCGGCGTTGTATTCGCAGACAGCCTTGTATGCCTCGGCGCAGCTCTGCGCGCCGCACGCGAGCACGACTTTTTGCGCCGTGAGCAATTGATCGATGTCGAGATCCCACTTGCCGAGCACGATCGGAGTATGCACGGGATATGCAAGCGGCGACTCGCCCTTGGGATAGCGTATCTCGAGCGGATGACCGAAACCGACCGACCAGCGCAGAGCGGCTTTGAGTTCTTCGCCGTCTTTGGGGCAAAAGATAGCGATGTTGGGCAGCTCGCGCAAAAACGAGATGTCGTAGACGCCCTGGTGCGTCTCGCCGTCGCCCGATACGACGCCGCTGCGATCGACGCAGAACGTCACCGGCGCATCTTGGATGCAGACGTCATGGATGACTTGGTCGTATGCGCGCTGCAAGAATGTGGAATAGACGGCGACATACGGTTTTTTGCCGCCGAGAGCAAGTCCCGAGCTCATGCAGACTGCGTGAGCTTCGGCGATGCCGACGTCGATAAATCTGTCGGGATGGCGCTTGGCGAAGACGTCGAGTCCCGTGCCTCCCGACATAGCGGCGGTGACGGCATAGATATCCTTGTCCTTGTCTGCGAGATCTGCGAGCTCGCCGCCCATTATCTCGCTGAACACGGGTCCCGACGGAGTCGAGTGCGAATAGCCGTGATAGCGTTCGCTGTCCTCTTCCGCAGGCGCGTAGCCCTTGCCCTTGATCGTCGAGACGTGGACTATGCACGGACGCGTTGCGTCGGCAGCGCGCGACAGCGCGTCGACGAGCGCGGAGATATCGTGTCCGTCGGCGACATAGATATAGTCGAGCCCGAGCCGTGCGAGCGAAAGCTCGGCGGCGACGGGATCGCTCTTGAACGCGTCGAGCACTCCGGGGACGAGTCCGACGTTGCGCGATATGGACATTTCGTTGTCGTTGATTATGACGATCGTGTTGGAACCGAGTTTGACGAGATCGTTGAGCGCCTCGAAAGCGAGTCCGCCGGTGAGCGCGCCGTCGCCTATCAACGCGACGATCTTGTCGTCGGGGCAAGCGCGCGACAGTCCGCACGCAAGCGACAGCGACGTAGAAGCGTGTCCCGTGTTGGCGCAATCGCAAGCGCTCTCTTCACGGCGCGGAAATCCCGAAATTCCGCCGAACTTGCGCAGAGTATCGAAGCGATCGAGCCTGCCCGTGAGCAGCTTGTGCGCATAGCATTGATGTCCGACGTCGAAGATGAATTTGTCCTTTGGGCAATCGAACACCTTGTGCATGGCGATGACGATCTCGACGACGCCGAGATTGGACGACAGATGGCCGCCGTTGCGCAATACGGTGGAGACGATCGTCTCGCGAAGTTCTTTCGCAAGCTCTTCCAGCTGAGCGGTATCAAGTTTTTTCAAGTCGGCGGGAGAGCCGATCGATCGCAATATCTTCATCTCTTTTCTCTTTTTCCTTTGACTTTGAGCACGGCAATGAGTCTGCCCACCCAAAACACCGTGCGCGCGCTGTGGTGAACGGCGAACGATTTGAGCGCCGCCTTCCCTCCTACGGTCAGAGCCGCAACGGCTCCGGCGACGGCTATCGACGGGATGACGGGCGAAATGTGCGCCGACTCCGCGATCGCGGACGCGATGCCGCTTCCGCACGCCCCGGACAGTACTCCGCACACGTCGCCGATGACGTCCGCGCAGACGTTGTTGACTTTTTCGGCGTTGTCTATCAGTGCAAGCACCGTCTTGGTGCAGGCGCAGTCGACGTTGGCGCCGAGGCAATATTCGCGCACTTTTTCGCGCGAGCAAGAAGTCACGCTGACTCCTATCCCATCAAAAATTATACTAGTTACGATCATAAAAATCAACAACATTACCGCGATCGGAATGTCGCTGGTCGCGATCGCCGTCTGCGAGAGCAAACTCGCCGCGACGGACAACACCAACGTAACTATCGTGATCTCAAGCGCCCAGATCAAAGTCTTTGCGTCGACGATGCCGATCGGAAAGCGCTTCCTGCCTCTTTTCACTCTACTATTTTATTGGAGAAAAGAGTGCGGATATGAATCAATAGGCGCGACTTTCGAGCAAGTCGACGAGCTTGACGAGATCGGCGGCTCTGTCGCCGTACTTGGCAAGCGCCTGTTTTGCGCCGACGCAATCGGCATGCAGTTTCGCCCTTGCACCGTCCAAGCCGAACAGCGTCACATATGTCGTCTTGTCGTTGCGCGCGTCGCTGTCGATGTCCTTGCCGAGCACTTCGGCTGTCGACGTGACGTCGAGGATGTCGTCCTCTATCTGGAAGGCGATGCCGAGCAGATACGCATATTCTTTGAGCGCGGCAAGCTCTTCGTCGCCGGCTCCGCCTACGGCAGCTCCCGAGAGCAGCGCGCCTTGGAACAGCGCCGATGTCTTCTTGGCATACGCTTCGCGCAGCGCGGCTTCGTCCTCGGGAGTGCCGCCGCGAATGTCGAGGCACTGTCCCCCGACCATACCCGCGCCGCCTGCGCATTCGGCAATGATGCGCGCGGCTTTGCAAGTCTTTGCGTCCGTTATTCCCGACGTGAGGATCTCATAGGCGAGATTGAGCAAAAAGTCTCCGCACAGCACCGCCATGCCCTCGCCGAATTTTACATGCACCGTGGGCTTGCCTCTGCGCAGAGCGTCGTTGTCCATGCTCGGCAGATCGTCGTGAACGAGCGAATAGCAATGTATGAACTCTATCGCCGCCGCGCAAAAATCTGCACTCTCCCTCTTTGCGCCTGCAAAAGCCGCGCCCATATAGCACAGCGCAGGACGCAGCCGCTTGCCTCCGTCGACGACGGCATAGACAGCGGCGGACGCAAGCGGTTCGGGCGTTCCGGTCGCGCGGATATACCTTTGGGCAAGCTCGTCGAATGCAGCTCTGTCCACATACTTTGCGAGCAGATTATTCATCTTTATCCACGTCGAATTTTTCGCCCGAGAGCGAATCGAGCTCGTCTTTGAGTTTGATGACGGAGCCTTTGATCTGAGTCAGATTTTCGCTGCACTTGCGCGACAGCTCCACGCCCTTTTGGAACAACTTGACGCTTTCGTCCAAAGTGACGTTCTTGTCCTCGAGTTTTTTGACGATCTCGTCGAGCTCTTCGAGCGCCTTTTCGAGCTTGAACTTGGTTTCGCTCATCACTTTACCTCCTTGACGGCGGCGACCGCCTTGCCGTCATGTCCTTCGATCGTCACGACGTCGCCGACCTTGAGATCGGAGACCGAGACGATCTTTTCGCCGTCCTTGGACAGCGCGAAATAACCTTTGGCGAGAATGTTGGCAGGATTGACGTCCGACATCCTCGTGATCGCGGCTTTGAGCGCGTTTTCTGCATTATTCAGCCTATTGTTTATTAAATGCGACATATTGCGGCTAAATTGTTCTAATTTTTGTCCCAATTCAGAACAATTCAAAAGCACCGACGACGCTATCTTGTTCCCGGAATTGGACAATCTAAGCGCCGCATTGCTCTGCTTTGCGGCGATCTGCGAATACATCCGCCTGACTGCAAAGAAGATGTCGCTCATCAACTCGTCGGTGTCGTATGCGATCATCTGCGCGGCCGCAGTCGGCGTCGCCGCTCTTGCGTCTGCCGCAAGATCGCACAGCGTGTAGTCGGTCTCATGCCCCACCGCAGAGATTATCGGCGTTGTCGCGTTGTAGATCGCCTTGACGAGTTTTTCGTCGTTGAACGGCATCAGGTCTTCCGCCGAGCCTCCGCCGCGAGCGATGATGATGACGTCAAAGCCGAGCTTGTCCGCTTTGGCGAGCTTCTTGACGATCGTGTCAGCGCACTGCGTTCCCTGCACCGGGACGTCGCACACTCTGATGTCGATGATGTCGTTGACGAGCCTGACGGTCTTGACGATGTCGCGTATCACCGCGCCGTGTGCGGAAGTCAACACGCAGACGTTGTTGCAATACTTGGGGATCTCGGTCTTGTGATCTTCGTCAAAGTAGCCCTCTTCGGCAAGTCTATTATTCAGGAAATCGAGCTTAAAAGCCACTCGCCCTATTCCATACGGCGTGCTTACGTCAGCGTCGGCACAGGTTCTGCCTCTCTCGGCATAAACATCGACGCTGCCCTTG
>CALWKR010000043.1 GCA_944381315.1 uncultured Christensenellaceae bacterium | reverse complement strand
ATGCGCATGCCGCCGTTGAGATAGGCAAGCTCGCGGCAGCGGCGCGCGATCGCGTCGAACGAGAACTTCTCGTTGCCGAACACGCGCTTGTCGGGCAAGAACGTGACGAGCGTGCCCTTGAGCTTTTTGTCGCACGGCGACTGTTCGAGCGGTCCCATCGGGATGCCGCTGAGCACCTTGCCGTCGACTTCGGGCGAATGGAAATGCTGAGTGTACTCCGTCCCCGATTTGTAGACGGACACGGTCAGCCACTCCGAGAGCGCGTTGGTAACGCTGGCGCCCACGCCGTGGAGACCGCCTGAAAATCCGTATGAAGAATTGTTGAATTTGCCGCCTGCGTGCAGCTTGGTGAAGACGAGCTCGACGCCGGTGATGCCGTACTTTTTGTTGACGTCGACGGGGATGCCTCTGCCGTCGTCCTTGATGCCGATGCTGTTGTCGGGATAGATCGTGATGTCGATCGAAGATCCGAATCCGTTGGCGATCTCGTCAATGCTGTTGTCGACGATCTCCCAAAGGATGTGATGCATACCTTTGACCCCTGTCGTGCCGATGTACATACCGGGGCGGACGCGCACTGCTTCCAGCCCTTCGAGCACCTCGAGGTCGTCGGCGTTGTAGTGATTGTTCATTTTCCCTCCCGAACGTCAGTCCTCGCGCTCGCAGCAAGCGTCGCAGAAGTCGGACACGTCCGAATATACTTCCTGTTTGTTTATCTCGTTGAGCAGTTCGTGACGCGCATCGGGATAGAGCTTCATCGACACGTTGGTCATGCCGATGGACAGATATTTTTCATAGAGTTTGACGACTAGCTTGCCCATTCCGCCGACGGGATCTTTGTCGCCGCTGATGATGAAGAGAGGCAGATCCTTGCGTATGTTGCTGAGATTCTTCGCCTTGTAGAGAGTGGACAGCCCGTGGAAGAAAGAGCGATAGAACCCTGCCGACATCGTGAAGTCGCACATCTTGTCCGCAAGATATTTTTCGCGCTCGACGTCGTCGCGGTTGCCCCAAGCAAAGGGCTTGCGCTCGGAAGCGAACTTGGCGTCATACGCTCCGAAAGTGAGCTTGCGAATGAGCTTAGCAGGAGCGTCCGGCCCCATCAGCGAGCATTGAAGCGAAGCGACGAGCTTGCCGAATGCGACGGCGATCCCCGATTGGCAGGCGCTGCCGCAGAGCACCGCGGCGGCTATGTCTCCGCTCGCGCGCTGTATATACCCTTGCGCGAGGAAAGAGCCGTAGCTGTGCCCGAACAGGATGAGAGGCAAGCCGTATTCGTGTTTTGCGTATTCCGTAATGCGAATTGCGTCTTGGATGGTGTCTGCAAAGCAGTCGCCCTCCGGCACTATGCCCAGCTTGTCCTCGCCCGCCGTTCTGCCGTGAGCTCTGTGATCGTCGCCGATCACGATATATCCTAGCGAATTGAGATAAGTCGCAAAATGGTCGTATCTGCCAATGTGCTCAGCCATACCGTGCAAGATCTGCACGATGGCTTTGGGCTCGCTCACCTCGTCCCAAGCGGTGAGCCAGAGGTTGTAGCCTCTGTACCCCTCCAATATGAATTGTTTCATCTCTATATTTCCCGCGCCGATATGCGTACGACACAACATATTGGCGATCATATTTATTTTTCTAAAATTATTATACAATATATTGCGGTTTTTTGCAAGAAAATTATCCCGACGGTGAAAATCGCCCGAAATTCGCAAAAATACGCGTTCCGCAAGTCGCTCGTCTTCGACATATTGTATTTTTATTCGTCGATATTTTCCAATATTTTTAATTTGTAAATAGTATTATCACGTATTTTCAAGTATCGATTCTTCAAAAATTTTGCGGCGATGAATAAATATACATCGCCGCGATCGTTCAATTGAAAGTCACGCCGCGCCCCTGCAATATATTGAGCACGAGACGCGATACGTTGTCGAATCCGTCGAGATGTCCGATATATCCGGGCTCGACCGTGCAGCCATAGACCAAAAGCGGTACCTGTTCGCGAGAGTGATCGGTGCTCTCCGTTGACGGATCGCAGCCGTGATCCGCGGTCACTATGATGACGTCCTCATAGTCGAGCTTGCTCATCAATTCGGACAGATGAACGTCAAAGTCGTTGACGCATTTGGCATATCCCTCGATATCGTTGCGGTGTCCGTAGAGCATATCCGTCTCCACGAAGTTGGCAAAGACAAGTCCGTCGCGCTGTTCACGATAATCAAGCACGGCGCGCCACACCTCCTCATTGGTATGTCCGCCGAGGTCGAGTGTCACGCCGCTTCCGCAAAAGATGTCGTTGATCTTGCCGACTGCCGCTACTTCCATTCCCTGCTCCGCAAGTTCGTTGAGCATAGTTTTGCCGAACGGCTTGAGCGCAAAGTCCTTTCTGTCCTCTGTGCGATAGTATCCGCCCTTGCCGTCACTCTTGAACGGTCTTGCGATTATCCTTGCGACATTGTGTTCGCCCGTCATGATCGCGCGCGCCTTCTCGCACATCTCGTACAGCCTGTCCAAAGGGATAACTTCGACGTTCGCGGCGACTTGCAGCACGCTGTCCGCAGACGTATAGACGATGGGTTTGCCGCTCGACGTCATCTCGTCGCCGAGCTCCTTGATGATCTCGGTGCCGCTCTGCGCTCTGTTGCCGAGGATCCCGTCCACTCCCCACGCGTTGCAAAGCGCGTCCGTGATCTGCTTCGGGAAGCCGTCTGGATAGGTAGGATAGGGTCTGGTCGTGACCAATCCCGCAAGCTCGTAGTGTCCCGTTGTCGTGTCCTTGCCTTTGGACTTTTCGGACATAGAGCCGCACATGCCGACGAGCGCGCCGTCATATCCGTCTCCTGCTGCGAGCCTGAGCCCCATGGCGTCAAGCCCGGGAGTATGAAGCAAGTTTTTGACGGCTTGATAGGTGTTGCTGCCGCTGTCTCCGTATTCGGATGCGTCGGCGGCGTTGCCGATGCCGAACGCGTCGATGACAAGCAAATAAATTGTTTTCATATTTATATTATATCATCATCCCTCTCTCGTTTCAAGCCCGTCCGACTCGGTCTCCGTCGATTTTTCGTAAACTCGCGCCAACGCTTCGCGTATGAATTGGACAGCCGTAGGCTTGCCTCTTTCCTTGTCTACTCGGTCGCCGAAAGCCGCATATAGCCGCTCGCTGTCTCCGTGCGTCCATGCGCGCGCGATCGTATTTTGGATGGCTTTGTCCACGCATTGCACGCTCGTGCGAAATTCGCAGGCAATATGAGGATAACCGCGCTTGGACAGCGGAAAAACGCTGCCGTAAGCCGCCAGCTCGACGAGCGCGCAGAGATAGCGCATCGCCTTGTGTCGAGGATTTACTCCGAGTTCGAGAAGCACGCGATAGACACTCTGTTCCATACGCGCATTATACCACCTCGCCGCAAGCGCAAAACCGCGACTATGCCGCATTGCGGTCGCAATTTGTCGCCGCCGCAAAACGGCAAGCGCATAATATCGTACGCAAAGCAATAAAATGTCGTATGAAAGCCAAATTGGATACGAGATTTCTGCGCTGTGAGATCGCGGACTTCTTTGCGAAATACCGTCATCTGATTGCGATCTTCGCCGCAGTCTTTGTCGTCGGGGCGGCGATCGGGATCGCCGTCGCGCTCAAAGTGGAGGACTTGGTCAAACAAAACGTCATCGAGGAGTTGAAATCGGGCGAATTTTCGATGTCATCCGCATTCTTCCGCGCTCTTCTGTTCGGCTTTATCACGTCGGTGACGGCGTATCTCGCCGTGTTCAAGCGCGGACTCACTGCGATCTCGGCGCTGTGGCTGGGCTATGTCGGCTATCGCGCAGGCATGCTCGCCGTCGGCTGCTGCAATGTCGCCAAGTCTACCGGCGTGATCTGCGTCATCTTCCTCTACGCGCCGGTCTGGACAGCGATGATCTTGCTCGCCTGCGCTATCGTCGCCGCCGCGTCGGCATATTGGCTCGCCAAGCGCGCCGCGATGACTTGCCGCGCATCGCTCATTGCCGTTGCGGAGCGCAGCGCGATCTTTTTTGCACTCTACGCGATCGTCGCCTTGATCTGCTGTGTGATCGTGCCGTGGCTGATCAAGCTGCTGTTCTTGTAAGCTCTTTGCGCTCAGGCGGCAATCGAAATCGCAAGAGCAAATTTTGGTATCATGCCAATTATAGCAAACTAATTCGTCAATATCGCAGCCTCAAAGTCTGCGCCGCAAGCAAACAAAAACGCCCGCCACATTGCTGTGACGAGCGTTGGGATAGATCCCGTTACTTCGCGTATTCCACGCGACGCAGTTCCCTGATGACGTTGACCTTGATCTGTCCGGGATAGTCGAGCTCCGCCTCGAGTTTTTTGGCGATCTCCTTTGCCATGATAGTCGTCTGCGAGTCGTTGATCTCTTCGGGCTTGACGATGACTCTGATCTCTCTGCCTGCTTGGATCGCATAGGACTGTTCGACGCCTGCAAAGGAATTGGCAAGGCTTTCGAGCTTTTCGAGCCTCTTGACATAGTTCTCGATAGATTCGCGTCTCGCGCCGGGTCTTGCGCCCGAGATCGCGTCTGCCGCCTGAACGACGATCGCTTCGAGCGTCTTGGGCTCGACGTCGTTGTGATGGGCTTCGATAGCGTGAATGACCGCCTTGCTCTCTTTGAACCTCTTGGCGATGTCCACGCCGATCGTGACGTGAGTGCCCTCGAATTCGTGGTCCACCGACTTGCCGATGTCGTGCAGCAAGCCCGCTCTCTTCGCCACCTTGACGTCTGCGCCGAGTTCGGACGCCATGACGCCTGCGAGATAGCTGACTTCAAGCGAGTGGTTGAGCACGTTCTGCCCGTAGCTGGTACGGAATTTCAGCCTTCCGAGCAGCTTTATGATCTCGGGATGCAGTCCGTAGACGCCTGCGTCGTATGCGGCGTTCTCGCCGGCTTCCTTGATCTGAGCGTCGAGGTCTTTTTTGACCTTTTCGACGGTCTCTTCGATGCGTGCCGGATGTATCCTGCCGTCCGAGACGAGCTTCTCGATCGTCAATCTCGCGATCTCGCGTCTGACGGGATCGAATCCCGAGATTGTGACGACGTCCGGCGTATCGTCGATGATGAGATCGACTCCCGTGCTGTTCTCGATCGCGCGGATATTGCGTCCCACTCTGCCGATCAGCCTGCCCTTCATTTCGGCGTTGGGAAGGGCGACCACCGAGGTGCATATCTCCGAAGCGTGATCGACGGCGCATCTCTGGATCGCAAGTCCGACGATGTTCTTGGCCTTTTTGTCGGCTTCGTCCTTGGCTTGCTGCTCGATCTCTCTGACTTTGACTTCGGCGTCCTTCTTGGCTTCGTCGACGAGTTCGTCGATGAGCATCTGCTTCGCCTCCGCCTGCGTCATGCCTGCGACCTTTTCGAGTTCTTCGACGATCTTGGCGTGAGCGCCCTCGAGTTCTTGTTGGAGCGAATCGAGCTTTTGCTGTTTTTGCTCGATCTGCTTTTTCTTTTCCTCGATGACTTCGGATTTTTTGTCAATGGCGACTTCCCTCTTGACGAGCTGATCTTCGCGTTGCATAAGACGCTGCTCGCTGCGGGAAAGCTCTGCTTTGCGCTCCTTTGACTCGCGGTCTATTTCCGCACGGAGCTTTTGCTGTTCTTCTTTGGCTTCGACCTTTGCCTCTTTGAGAATGGTCTTGGCTTCTGCTTTCGCGTCGCTTCTGATCTTCTCGCATTCCTCTTTTACGGTGCCAACCGACTTGCGTGCAACGAATCTGTATATCAACGCGCTCGCGGCAGCGCCCAAAGCGAGCGCAACGACCGCGGCGATAACTATCCATAGAGCCGTCAGATCCGCACCGAGGAGCAAGGTCAAGCCTGTTTTGTCGCTTAACATATTTGCCTCCTGTTATTCAATTATAAAGTATCGGTACCCACTATCGGGTATATTTCAATTATATACTACAATATGTAGTATGTCAAACAATACCGACGCACAAATGACGCTCGCGCGCAACAAAAACGCGATTTTTCGCGGTTTCGCATCCGTGAGCGCGGCGATCGCGTCATTTTTCGGCGGATGCAGCGATGCTCTCCTTGATCTTCGCGGTGATCTCGTCGGTGACTTCGGGGTTGTCGGACAGATATTGGACGGTGTTCTCTCTGCCCTGTCCGATGTTCTCGTCGTTGTACTTGAAGAAGGAGCCCTTCTTGGAGATGATGCCCTTCTCGACCGCGAGATCGAGCACGCAGCCGCATTGCGAGATGCCCTTGCCGAAGATGATGTCGAATTCCGCCGTCTTGAACGGAGGCGCAAGCTTGTTTTTGACGATCTTGGCTTTTGTGCGGTTGCCGATGAAGTTGGCTCCGTCCTTGATCGCGTCGCCCTTGCGGATATCGACGCGCACGCTCGCGCCGAAACGCAACGCTCTGCCGCCCGGGGTAGTCTCGGGATTGCCGAACATGATGCCCACCTTCTCTCTGATCTGATTGATGAAGATGATGCAAGTGTTGGACTTGCTGATGATGCCCGTCAGCTTGCGCAGCGCCTGCGACATAAGTCTTGCCTGTACGCCGACGGAGCTCTGTCCCATCTCGCCGTCGATCTCGGCTCTCGGCGTAAGCGCCGCGACGGAGTCGATGACGATGAGTCCGATCGAATTGCTGCGGACGAGATATTCGGCGATGTTGAGCGCCTGCTCGCCGTCGTCGGGCTGAGAGACATAGAGATTCTTGATGTCTACTCCCAATTTTTCGGCATAGATCGGATCGAGCGCGTGCTCGGCGTCGATGAATGCGGCAATGCCGCCCGCCTTTTGGCACGATGCGATCGCGTGAAGTGCCACCGTCGTCTTGCCCGACGACTCGGGACCGTAGATCTCAACTATCCTGCCGCGCGGCCAGCCGCCGATCCCGAGCGCGAGATCGAGCGTGAGACAGCCGGTGCTGATCACGTCGACGGGAACGATCTGCTGATCGCCGAGCTTCATGATCGAGCCCTTGCCGTACTGCTTTTCGATCTTGGCGATCGTCTCTTCGATCATAGCGGCTTTGTCCGCATTTTTCTTTTCTTCGTTTTCGTTCTTTGCCATGTCAATATTTCCCTTTTTGTTTATTTATTTTTCGAGAATTTGAGCAACAGCCACAGCGCCTTGTTGGTCGCATGGCGGCGCAGCCCGTTGCGATTCTCGTCGAAATCGCATTCAAAGATCTCCTTTTTTTCGCGATCGGCGACGCCGATGAAACATTTGCCGACGGGGGTGCCGAATTCGTCGGTATCGGGACCGGCGCAGCCTGTCGTCGCGACGGCGAAATTGCTCATGCGCGTCGAGATCAATCCGTCTAGCATCTCCGCGCACACCTGCTTGCTCACGGCGCCGTAGTTCTCGAGAGTCTGAGCCTTGACGTGCAGGCGTCTTATCTTCGCGTTGGCGGAATAAGTGACCGCTCCCTCATAGAGCACGGCGCTCGCGCCCGAAACTCCGACGATGTCGGAGCAGATCATGCCGCCCGTGAACGATTCGGCGACGCTGACCGTCTTGCCTTCGGACGACAGTTCATCCACCACGCACTGCGCGAGCGACTGCCCCGAGTCGGAATAGATCCTGTCTTCACAGATCGCGAAGATCTTGCCGACGGCGTCATTGAACGCCACCTCGTCCTTTTGGGACGCGACCGTGATCGAGTGATCGCCGAAGTTGTCGCAGACGTCGATATGTACGCCGAGGGAGTCGGCGACTTGCTCTATGCCTTCGAGCATCTTTGCGGTAGGCTCGAACACTTTGAGCACGCACACGTTTTTGAAATCTTTCATTTTTCCTCCTTATCCTCTCCTTCCGACTGCTGAGTCGGCGAGCTTTGCTGTTGATGATCGTCTGCAAACAAGCTCTTGTTGGCGACGACATAATGCACGCCCGACCACACGGTGAGGATGGTCGCGACGATCAATTCTGCCATTCCGATATACATCACCACTTCGCCGAAAGTACCGCCTGCCGGCACGAACAGCAATGTGCCTATCGCCGTCATTGTCGTGGCTGTCTTGACTTTGCCGAGCCCGTCGGCGGCGAGCACAAAGCTCTTTATCGCGGCGATCTGGCGCAGAAGTCCTATGATGAGCTCGCGCGCGACGATGATCACGCCGCAGATCATCGCGACATACGGGATCGTGATCATGTTGCCGTCCGTGATGATGAACACGCCCGTCAGCACGACGACTTTGTCCGCGATCGGATCGAGGAACTTGCCGAGAGTCGTCACCATATTGTACTTGCGCGCGATGTGTCCGTCGACGAAGTCGGTGACGGAGGTAGCGATATAGAGCAGCGCCGTAGCGATGCAGATCATATTGTGCACTTCGCATTGCAGCACGTAGAGCACGATGATGAGCGGGATCATCATGATCCTCGTCACGGTGATCTTGGTGGGCAAATTGAGTTTGGTCATAGTCTTTCACCTATCGGCACGTCGTTGTCTATGTCGACGATCTTCACGTTGCAGATCGTGCCGATCTCCATGGGCTCGTCACTGACGAAGCAGACGCACGAGTCGACGTCGGGCGCGTCGCGGCGCGTCCTGCCGACAAACATCTGTCTGTCAAAGTCGATGCCCTCATATATCACTTGTTCCGTACAGCCGATGCGCTCGCGCATCTTCTCGCGCATTATCTCCTCTTGGAGCGCATAGAGTCTCTCGAATCGCTCGTGCTTGACTGCGTCGTCGACTTGCGGAAGCCTCGCCGCGGCGGTGCCGTCTTCTTTGGAATATTCAAAGAATCCGCACCTGTCCAGCCTCGCCCTCTGCAAGAACTCTGCGAGCAACTCGACGTCCTCTTCCGTCTCGCCCGGGAAGCCGACGATGAACGTGCTGCGAATGCAGAAGTCTCCCTCGGCGCGAATGCGCTCGATCAGCGCGTCTATGCCTGCGGAGTCTATCCTGCGGTTCATCCTCTTGAGTATCTTATCACTGTAATGTTGAAAAGGTATGTCAAGATATTTGCAAATTTTGTCGTTTTTTGCGATATAGTCGAGCAGTTCGTCGGTGATCTTTTCGGGATAGAGATAGAGCAATCTTATCCATTGCACGCTCGTCGCGGACAGCCTGCGAAGCAATTCTATCAACTTGTTCTCATGATAGAGATCTTCGCCGTATCTCGTCACGTCCTGTGCGACCACGATGAATTCTTTGATCGGATGCTGCTCCAAAAGCGCGCGCGCCTCCGCCTCTATCTCTTCGATCGGACGCGACGTGTAGCCGCCGCGGATGGACGGGATCGCGCAATATGTACAATGATTGCTGCACCCCTCCGCTATCTTCAAGTACGCAAAATGCTCGGGCGTAGTCAGCATGCGCGGCGCGACCGGACAGCGCTCGTCCTTGTCGTTGGCGACGGCAATGCCCCTCTCTCCGCCGTACAGGCGCTCTATCACCTCGTCCAGCCTGTCGTAGCCGGCAGTGCCCAGCCAAGCGTCGACTTCGGGCATGCCCTCTTGCAGCTCCGACATATAGCGCTGCGGCAGACAGCCTGTCGCTATCAAAAACTTGCACTTGCCGCTCTGCTTGTATTCCGCCATATCGAGGATGGTCGAAATCGCCTCTTCCTTCGCCTTGTCTATAAAGGCACAGGTGTTGACGACGATGACGTCCGCGTCCGACGGATCCGAAGTCATCGCATAGCCGGCGGAAGCCAGCCGTCCGAGCATCTCTTCGGTGTCTATCCTGTTCTTGTCGCAGCCGAGCGAAACGGTGCCGATCTTTATCTGTGACTTGTCTGTCATATCGTCCTTTGTATGATTCATTCTTCGGGATCGGCATCGCTGCCGCCGTACTTCTCGTCAAAGAGATCTTGCGTGATCAATATCTCTCGCTTGTTGCCCTGCAAAGGCGGCGAGATGTAGCCCTGCTCCTCCATATAGTCGACGATCTTCGCCGCTTTGGGGAAGCCAAGCGACAGCTTGCGTTGCAGCATCGACACGGATATGCCCTTGTCTGTACCCTTGTTTTCAAGCGCGAGTTTGAGCGCATTGATAAAGGCGGGATCGCTGTCCAGCGACGACTGTCCCTTGCCTGCCGACGACGACGCGACGGGCTTGTCCTCGGGCTCCGCCTCCTTGGCGTCGAACGCCTTGGCGATCTCGGGATCGAAGATGCGGTCGTTGTTGACGACGACTTCGTCGACGATGGCGTCTATCTCTTTGCGCGTGACGAACGCGCCTTGGATACGCACGGGATTGGGCTTGTCGCTGAACTTGATCAGCATGTCGCCCTTGCCGAGAAGCCTCTCCGCGCCCGACATATCCAAGATGGTCTTGCTGTCCACCTGCTGTGTGACCGCAAAGGCGATCCTCGTGGGCAAATTGGCTTTGATCGTGCCGGTGATGACGTCGACGGAAGGCCTCTGCGTCGCGAGCACGAGATGTATGCCGGACGCACGCGACTTAGCGGTGAGCGTCTTGACCAGCGACTCGAATTCCTTCGCCGACTTGGACTGCATGATGTCCGCGACCTCGTCGATGATGATGAGGATGTACGGCATCTTGGGCATTCCGCGCTGCACGGCGATCTCGTTGTATTCGTCGATCTTGGACGCGCGCAATGTCCTCATCTCGTCATAGCGGCGATTCATCTCTTCGATGCTCCATTTGAGCGCGTTGATCATCTTGCCTATCTCGCTGAGGATCTCGGGCACGATCAAGTGCGGCAGATCTTTGTAGACGTCGAACTCGACCATCTTGGGGTCGATCAAAATGAGTCTCAGATCGTCGGGCGAATACTTGTAGAGCAAGCTCGCGATCATACAGTTGAGGCACACGCTCTTGCCCGATCCGGTGCCGCCGGCGACGAGCGCGTGGGGGAAAGACGTCAGATCGCTGACATAGCAATTGCCGTCGATGTCCTTGCCGAGCGCGAAATACAGTCCCGTCGACTTCTTGGCATTGAATTCGGGCGAATCGATGACCGCCTTCAAGCCCACGGTGCCTCTGTTCTCGTTGGGGATCTCTATGCCGCAGAATCTCTTGCGCGGAATGGGCGCTTCGATACGCAAACTCTCGACGGCGAGCGCCATCTTCAAGTCGTTGTAGCGCGCCGGGATCTTGTTGACGCTGATGCCCGTCGGGACGTCGATCTCCAATCTGCTGAAAGTCGGCCCCTTGACGATGTTGATGACCTTGGCAGGGATGTCAAAGCTCGCAAGACAGGACTCCACGCTCGCCTTTTTTTCGTCATAGTCGAGTCCTCCGTCCACGTTCTCGACATACTCCCTCAGATCCATCAATTGCGGCGGCCTGTACGGCTTGCGCTTGACAGGCTTGGGCGGCTCGGGCTTGGGAACGGGAGCAACGGGCTGCGGCTTGGGCGCAGGCGGCGCGGGCTGCGGCTTGGGAGTCGGCGCAGGCGTCGGCTTGGGCGCAGGCGGTTCGGGCTTGGGCTCATCGACAGGCTCGGGCTTGTCCTCTTTTTTGTTGTTGAGGAAGTCGACGAACGTCTCGAGAGGCTCGGGATTGCGCGAAGTGAGATCTTCCGCCTCTTCCCTCTCGGGTTTGGGCTCATCGCGATCGAATGCCGACTTGGACTCTTCGTCCGGCTCGGGCATGATCGTATCCGTACCCGATCTGTCGGCGAACAGATCGTTGCGATCGGCGCCGTCGGGCTTGGAGTCGAGGATGTCGGTGAACTGCTTCATTATGTCGCTGTCCGAACTCGACGAATGCGTCGATCCCGACATTCTGTCCCTTTCTCGGCGGCTGTTTTCTTCTATCAATTTTTTGCGCACATTGAAGTCGTAGGGCCTGTACGCCGACGTATCGCCGAAACTCGAGGCATCGTTGTCGCTCTTTGCGGTCGGTCGGGCGGTCTCGTTCTCGTCCTTGCCGTACAATCTCTCCCATGACTGTCTCATCCTCTCCTCGGGCGTCAGCGCGTCCGAATCGGAGTGATATTCTTGATCTCTGCGGCCGTCATAGAGCTTGCTCTTGGCGATCTCGCGCCTTGTCTTGTAGTTGTCGATCGCCTCGTCGACGACTTTGTCGCTGATGACGTCGACGTCCTGCGGCTCTTCCGCCGCGACTCCGTCCATCTTCTCGATCGGAGTATAGTCGATCGGTTTGCTTGTCCACGTCGTGGACACCTTGTCGGACAGCTTGCGTCCCTTGACGGTCTCGTTGATGAGCTTGCGCGTCGGCTCGTCTTGTACGGACTCATCGCGATGTTCGCCGTCCGTGACGCGAGTCTGCGTCTCCTTGACGTCCAACTTGCGCGAGCGCATACGGAATCCCACTTCTCTGTCGAGCTGCGAGACGATCAAGAGCGCGATCAATCCTATCAACACGAGCCCGAGCAAGACCTCGGACACGACGAATATCTTGGTCGGAAAATAAAACAACAGCGCGCCGATGCAACCGGCGGCAGTATTTGCGCCCGAATAGCAAAGGCCGATATAGTCGCCGTATCCCGCGTCAGCATAGCCGCGCGACGACGACAAGTGGATCATCGCTATGACGACGGCGAGCGCCAGCGCATAGAGAAACCTCACTCCGCGCGAAGCGGTGGGCTTTTTGCCCAACATCAAGATGACGCCGTAGCAAATGCCGATGACGAGATAGGCATAAAAAGCGTAGCCGAAGACGCCCAGCAAAAAGTCAGTGACGACGGCGCCCGCACCGCCGAATGCGCCCAACGTGATGAGCGCAAAGACAATGCACGCGCTGAGCAAAGCGAGTCCATAGGCAAAGGTCGATCTTTTTTCTTCTCTGACCTCGCGTTTTGCGTCGCCGTCGCGTCTTTCTTCTCGGGATCTCTTTTCAGATCTGCGCATAAAAACTCCTTATTATACCTTTACTTCCACGATCACCATTAAATTATAGCACAATCATTGACGATTTACAATGCTTTAATAAAAATATACGCGCAAATAAATTGTGCGCCCGATACTACGTTCGAGATCGTCGGCAACGCCTGTCTCCGCTCGATCATCGCCTTGATCTTTGGCGCAGTCCTCTGTCTTTCTGTGTCGTTGAATGTCTTGCCGCTCTCATGACTTTGTCGCTTTTCGCGGTTGTTTGCGCAAACGCGAACTCGTCGCAAGCCTTGACTTTGCCGTACTCCGCCGCTCGATCATGCGAACTTGCTCGCGCCGCGGTCTTATGCCGTGTGTCCCTTGTCGAACGGCTTGAACGTTGAATCGACAAGTCCTTCGCACAGCGGCGCATTGGCGATCACGCTTGCCGAACGTATCGCGTTGTAGCCGTATCTTCCGCGTATCTTGTCGAGCGTTTTTCCGAGCCTGTGTAGATTTTCGCCCTCTTTGTCAAACAAGCTCATCTGAACGGCGTCGCCCTCTTTGCGCAAGTCGAACACGCAGACAGACAGCGCGCGGATCGGCAGATCTTCGCCAAAGCGGTAGATCCGGTCGAGCGTCCTCATCGCCTCGCGCGATATGTCCTGAGCATTGTCGAGCGGCTGCGTCGAACGCTGTTTCCCCTCTCCGCTCAGATCATTATATTTCACTCCCACGGATATGCCGCATCCGACAAAGCCGTAGCGGCGCAGCCGCGTCGCGACCATCTCGGACAGAGCCATGACGACTCCCTCCGCCTCGTCGCGCCGTGTGACGTCGCGCGGCAGCGTAGTGCTGTTGCCCACACTCTTGGGATCTTCGCACTCGTACGACAGCCGCACATGATCGTCGCCCTCGCCCATCGCCTCGCGCTTGAGCTTTTCGCCGTTTATGCCGAGCATCTTTTTTAGCACACTGTCGTCGGCATGTGCGAGATCTCCTATCGTGACGATGCCGACTTTGGCGAGCTTTGCGGCGGTGCGCCTGCCTACCATAAGCATTTCGGCAGCGTCCATGCCCCACACTTTTTGTTTGAGTTCGCTCGGAGAGATGATCGTAACTGCGTCGGGCTTTTTCATGTCCGAACCGAGCTTGGCAAGCGCTTTGGTGAACGACACTCCGACCGAGATCGTGATCCCTATCTCGCGCTTTATCCTCTCCCTCAGCTGCTCGGCTATCTGCGCGCCGTCGCCGAATATCTTGCGGCTGTCGGTCACGTCGAGCCAGCACTCGTCTATCCCGAACGGCTCGACTCTCTCCGTGTATTGAGTATAGATCGCAAAAATGCGCCTGCTGTATTGCACATACAGCTCAAAATGCGGCGGTACGCAGATCAGCCCGGGGCACTTCTGTCTCGCCTGCCATATCGTGTCGCCGGTCTTGACTCCGCACAGCTTCGCCGCCATGTTTTTGGCAAGAATGATGCCGTGCCTCTTTTCGGGATCGCCCGAAACCGCGACATACTTCCCTTTCAAAGCGGGATTGAGCGCGCACTCCACCGACGCATAGAAATTGTTGGCGTCACAATGCAATATCGTCCTCATACCGATATTATAGCACTCGCCTTATCAAAAATCAAACATATGTTCGCTTTTTGAAAAACAATTTTGCGGCGCAAACTTTTGATCTCACAAAACTCTGTCAAGTTTCGATGACGTATTTTTTGTGTATGGCTTGTCAAACTTGAACGGCGCTAATTTTTGCCGCGCGTCTTGTCAAGCCGGGACGACACACTTTTTGTATATGGCTTGTCAAGCTGGGATGACATACTTTTTGATGCGCGGCTTGTCAAGCTTGGATGATATAATTTTGCCTCTATGATCGTCGAATTTTCAAATATAATATGATTTAGAGCTGTCGCTTGCGCCGTTGGGCGGCAAAGCTTGTCAAGTTTCCGTGACGCACTTTTTGACAAAATTTCCGATCGCGTCGCTCGTTGTCAAGTTTCGATGACGAGGTTTTTGCGTCTGGTCAATATTTTCCGAATACGGCAAAGCTTGTCAAGCTTCCGTGACGCACTATTTGAAAATGTTTTTCGTTTTCGAAAGCGCGCCTTGTCAAGCATGAGTGACGTGATTTTTGCGAATATCAAAAAGAGCCGCCGCATTCGCGGCGACTCTCTCGATGCTTTGATGTCAAAGAGCGCGTCTTATTGCTCTTCGATGTACCTCGTGCTCATATCTTCGGGCTTGACTCTCGGATTGAGGATGTTCGCCTGAGCGGCGGCGAGCCTTGCGATGGGCACGCGGAACGGCGAGCAAGACACATAGGTAAGTCCGATGTTGTGGCAGAACTCGATCGTGGACGGATCGCCGCCGTGCTCGCCGCAGATGCCGAGTTTGATGTCGGGACGGACGGTCTGAGCGTCGTGAATGGCGATCTTCATAAGTTTGCCTACGCCGACTTGGTCGAGTTTGGCGAACGGATCGGACTCAAAGATCTTCTTGTCGTAATACTCGTTGAGGAACTTGCCTGCGTCATCGCGCGAGAAGCCGAAGGTCATCTGCGTAAGGTCGTTGGTACCGAAGGAGAAGAACTCCGCCTCTTTGGCGATCTCGTCCGCTGTGAGCGCGGCTCTGGGGATCTCGATCATCGTGCCGATGTGATATTCCATCTTCATCTTGTTGTCTTTGAGTACTTTTTCGGCAGTCTTGACGATGACTTCCTTGACGTATTTGAGCTCCTTGACGTCGCCGACGAGCGGGACCATGATCTCGGGGATCACCTTGATCCCCTTCTTGGTGACGTTGATCGCCGCCTCGATGACGGCTTGAGTCTGCATCTCGGCGATCTCGGGATAGGTGATGCTGAGACGGCAGCCGCGGTGTCCCATCATCGGGTTGAACTCATGCAGGCTCTCGACTGTGGCCTTGACTTCTTCGAACGGAAGTCCCATCGTCTTGGCGAGCTCGGCGATCTCTTCGTCCTTGTGCGGAACGAACTCGTGGAGCGGCGGATCCAAGAAACGAATGGTGACGGGTCTGCCCTGCAACGCGGTGTAGAGTCCCTCGAAGTCGCTTCTCTGCATGGGCAGGATCTTGGCGAGAGCCTTGCGTCTCTCTTCGACGGTCTTGGAGCAGATCATCTCTCTGACCGCGAGGATGCGGTCTTCGGCGAAGAACATGTGCTCGGTACGGCAAAGACCGATACCCTCGGCGCCGAACTTGACCGCGAC
>CALWKR010000042.1 GCA_944381315.1 uncultured Christensenellaceae bacterium | reverse complement strand
CAACCATGCCGTCGCCACGCGACCGCCACGCGACCGCCGCGCGACTGTCAAGATGGCGTGACAAAATTTGCTCCGCTTTGGAAATATTTAACCATGCTGTCGCCATGCGACCGCCACGCGACCGCCGCGCGACTGTCAAGTTGGGATGACAAAATTTTTGCTTCGCTTAGAAAAAACAACCATGCCGTCGCCACGCGACCGCCACGCGACCGCCGCGCGACTGTCAAGTTGGTATGACAAAATTTTTGCTTCGCTTAGAAAAAGACAACCATGCCGTCGCCACGCGACCGCCACGCGACCGCCGCGCGACGACCGACATACGGTATTGACTTGCGTGGACAAACGGGGTAGAATAAGGTTGCGCGGATCGCGCGGGAGGAAATTATGAAAAAGAGGATCGTCTTGGCGACGGCAATCGTCGTCGTAGCGGCATTGTCTCTGTCTTTGTTGGTCGGATGTTATGGCGACAAGGACTATTTCAAAGATCTTGACTCATACGGATTTTGGTCCAACGCGCCCGACGAGGCGATAGCGCAGCCCAAGATAGGTCAGATGGTGCGCGACTTTTTGAGTGCGCCGCTGTCCGACGGCAAGACCGCGAAGAAGGTCGCGTTCATTGGCTATGACGGCTGTCGCGCGGACGCATTGATCAACGTGCTCGACGCGCCCGAAGAAGTGGACGGCGACAATGTCACCGGGCTGTACAGCGGCATTGCGGATGTGCTCGGCGACGACGGAGCAGGGATATACTATGCCTATGCCGGCGGCACCAAGGGCGGCGACGACGAGCAGCATACTTCCACCGCGCCCGGCTGGGCGGCGCTGACGACGGGCGTGTGGGGCGTGCAAAACGGCATTACGGACAACGGCATGGCAAAGAGCATAGAGCACAAGACGTTCATGCTCGAAGCCGCCGAGGGCGAATACGGGACAGTCTATCGCACGACGTTTGCGGCGAGTTGGAAGGAGCACTTTGTCCAAAGCTATGCGGACGAGGTGGAGTATCTGCGCGAGCGCTCGGACGTGCCCGAGCAACAGCTGAGCGCGGACAGCGATCCGGACGACGTCGCGGCATATCTGGACGCGATCGCGGAATCGACGAGCATACCGATGAGCCACAAGTTCGTCTCCGACGACGAGGCTTTGCACGAATATCTGCTCGCGTGCGTGCAGGAGGGAGGGGAGCAGGAATGCGACATCATCTTCGGCATCTACGAGGGCACGGACCACAACGGCCACGGCACGGGCTTCGGCAATGACAATTACAAATACATCAAGGGCTTCCGCAACGAGGACGCGATGTGCTATCAGCTGTTGCAGGCGATCTATGCGCGCCCGAGCTTTGAGAGCGAAGATTGGCTGATCGTGATCACGACCGACCACGGCGGCATAGAGACATGGCACGGAGGGCAGACGCTCGAAGAGCGCTCGACCTGGGTGGTCTGCAACAAGGGCATAGATCCCGAATATTTCGGCAGCGGCTACGACGGCTACGGCGAACGCGGCTGACGAAAAAGACAAAAACGCGATACAGGTCGCGTTTTTTGTTGCCCGAAAGAGCAAAAAACAGAGATCGGCGCAAAAAATATACGCTCTACCGAATATGCGTCTTGACAAAGGTATAGTCTTTTGATATATTAGTAGAGAGCCGCAATGTGGCGGCGCCGCGACATGCTGCGGCGCATGGAGGTAAAAATGACTTTTTGGGAAGAGGTAGAACTGGTCTTTTCCGAGATCGGATGGGTGCCTGCGATCTGCCTCATACTCGGCACGATCCTTATCATCGTCGAGATCTTTCAGCCCGGATTCGGCTTTTTCGGGATCTCGGGCGGCATCCTTGTGGTCATCGGCATAATCTGGCGCATCTACAACAGCGGCGGCGGCAATCCGGTGATCCAATTCTTCGTGCTGCTCGCGCTCGTGCTCGGGACGCTCGCGATCGCTACGGTGATCATGATGATCGCCCTCAAAAAAGGCTGGCTTGCGCGCACGGGACTCGTAAACAAGGACACAGCCGTCTCGACGGGACAGACCAAGGGCACGGAGGACTTCGGCGACATCGTCGGCAAGGAGGGCGTCACTCTGTGCGCGCTCCGTCCGTCGGGGAGAGTGGAGATCGAAGGCAAAGTCTATGACGTCGTCTCCAACGCGGTGTTCATAGCCAAGGGCTGCACCGTCGTCGTGGACAGCGTAGAGGGCGGCAAGATAACGGTAAAACTGGTCGAAGAGACCAAACAATAAGAGGAGAAGATATATGCTTACATTGCTTGCAATGAGCGCGGGCGGCTTGACGGCGATCATCATCGTCTGCGTCGTGGTGCTCATTCTTATTGCCGTATTGTTCGGCGTGCTCCCGGTGCGCATTTGGTTCCGCGCGCTCGTGTCGGGAGTGAGAGTTCCGATGGCGCGTCTCATCGGTATGAAGTGGAGAGGCGTCAAGGTCGCCACGATCGTCGACGCATACATCAGCGCCGCCAAGGCGGGGCTCAACATCACGATCGACGAGCTCGAGACGCACGTCCTCGCCAAGGGCGACGCGATCAAGGTCGTCAACGCATTGATCAGCGCGCACAGCGCCAACATCAAGTTGGAGCCCGAGACCGCGAGAGCGATCGATCTTGCCGGCCGCGACGTGCTCAACGCAGTCAAAGTGTCCGTCAACCCCAAGGTCATAGAGACGCCGCCGATCTCGGCGATCGCCAAGGACGGCATCGAGCTGCGAGTCAAAGCGCGCGTCACCGTCAGAGCCAACATCACGCGCTTGATAGGCGGCGCGGGAGAGGACACGATCATCGCGCGTATCGGCGAGGGCATCGTCACGACGGTCGGCTCCGCAGAGAGCCACAAGGACGTGCTCGAAAACCCCGATCAGATCTCCAAGACGGTGCTCAACAAGGGACTTGACAACGGCACCGCGTTCGAGATCCTGTCCATCGACATCGCGGACATCGACGTGGGACGCAACATCGGCGCGCAGTTGCAGATGGATCAAGCCGAGGCGGACAAGAGGATCGCGGAGGCGAAGGCGGAAGAGCGCCGCGCAATGGCAGTCGCGCTCGAACAGGAGATGAAGGCGAAGTCGCAGGAGATGCGCGCGCTCGTCATCGAGGCGGAGGCGGAGGTCCCCAAGGCGATGGCAAAGGCGCTGCGCGACGGCAACATCGGAGCCATGGACTATTACAATATGCAGAACGTCCAAGCCGACACCGCGATGCGCAATTCGCTGACCGCCAACGAGCCGTCCAACGACGACAAAAAGAAGAGATAACGCGCCATGGCGGGAATAATCTCACTTGTCCTATTCGCCGTCGTCGCGGTCGTGTATTGGTGGCTCTTCTACACCGAAAAGGGCAAGGCGGTGATGGCGAAATGGCGCAAAAAGAATTTGGAGAGATCCGATCCCTCCAAAGCCGTGATCCGCGACGAAGACCGAAGCACGACAACGCCGTTGTTTCAAGGCCGGTCGCACGACCGCTCAAAGAGGGAAGAGCTTGCGCGCAGAGCGACCGCGTCTTTGATCGCGACGCCGTCTGCGGCACAGGCTCCGCGCAAGCCCGAAAAGCGCGGAGCAGAGAACAAGAGCGAAGGACATCACTCCGAGCATTGCAGCGTAGAGCACGGCGGCGACGCCTACCGCGTCGAAAAGGTCAAGACGGGCGGCAGCATTGGCGGCAAGAGCACCGAGGGGTGCGCCGAGCACTATGACGTGCGCTTTGTCAAAGTGGACGCAAAGACCGGCGACGACGACAAGATCTTCGTGTCGCAGGACGACATGAAGAGGGCTATCGTCTTGGGGCAAATGCTCAACGATCCCGCGTTCAAGCGCAGGAGAAAGAACTGAAAAGAGCCCGCGGCAAACGCCGCGGGCATTTTTTGTTTTTTGGTGCCTGTGTCGATCATCCCAGCTTTGGGACGTCGATGTCGGTGATGCCGTCGGGGATGAATCTGTCCAATTCTTCGTGCATATCCGCGTCCGTGATCGCACCTGCCGCCATCTTGTAGTAGGTGGCTTTGCCCTCAGCGAGTACGTTGCCCTGCAAGTCGGCGATGTACGCTTCTCCGACGTAGACGCGCGACGTGTTGCGGACGATCTTGCCGACGCCGATCAGCGGCACGTCATAGGGGACGGGCTTGCGGAATTTGACGTTGATGTCGAGCGTGACTGCGAGCTTGTCGGGCTCGTAGCACCAGATCACTCTGCCGATCAGCTCGTCGAGCATACAGGTGATCATGCCGCCGTGAGTTCTGCCGGGGTAGCTCTGATGTTCGCTGCGGTAGCTGAACAGAGTGACCACGGACTTGTCTTCCATTTCGTAAAAAGGTGCTTGGACGCCGAGGACGTTGTCCATACCGCAGATGATGCAGCTCTTGCTGTTGTTCTGTTTGCGCAATACTTTCATGTCTTCCTCCCGTCGCAAAAGCGGCGTTTCATCGAGGATATTGTATCACTGTTTGGCGGCAAAGTAAACGGAAAACGCCCGCGTGAGGAAGAAAAAGCCGAAACATATCGCGATTTTTGCGCCCAAAAGAGGCAATTTGCGCCATTTTGTTGACTATGCGTGCGCGAGTATTTATAATATATTTTGCAGAGAAACTTTGCAGAGAGCAAAATGCGGAGAGGAAAAATGAACGTATTGTACAAGGTGTATTGCAGGATCTTTCAAAAGACGATGAAACTCGTCTCGCCCCTTTTGCCGTGGCGCACGCCGCAGCTCCTTGCTCCCGAAGGCGGAACGCAGGGGCTCGGAGCCATGATCAAGGGCAAGTATCGCAAAGTGCTGGTCGTCACCGGCCCCAACATCTACAAGAGGGGGCTTGCGGACGGCTTGCTGCGCGGATTCGACGCCGCAGGCGTCAAGTATGAACTGTTCAACCGCGTCGTCAACAATCCGACGATCGACAACATCGAGGAGGCTTTCGCCGTCTATCGCAACGCGCAGTGCGACGCGATCGTGGCGCTCGGCGGCGGATCGCCGATGGATCTTGCCAAGGTCGTCGGCGCGAGGGCTGCCCGTCCCGAAAAGAAAGTGCCGCAGATGAAGGGCTTGCTCAAGATCCGCAAGCGCATCCCCGATCTGTATGCGATCCCCACGACGGCAGGCAGCGGCAGCGAGACTACGCTTGCGGCGGTCGTAAGCGATTCCGCGACTCACGAGAAATATGCGATCAACGACGTATCGCTGATACCGCGCTATGCGATCCTCGATCCGATGATGACCGTCGGACTGCCTCCGCAGACGACTGCCACGACGGGCATGGACGCGCTCACGCACGCAGTCGAGGCGTACATCGGCGGCAGCAACACATCGCTGACGAACGAGAGCGCCGAAAAGGCGGTCAAGCTCATTTTCGAGAACTTGATCCGAGCCTATCGCGACGGCTCCGACATCGAGGCGAGAGCCAATATGCAGCAGGCGTCCTATCTCGCAGGCGTGGCGTTCACGCGCGCCTATGTCGGCTATGTGCATGCGCTCGCCCACGCGCTGGGCGGCTTTTACGGCACGGCGCACGGGCTTGCCAACGCGGTCATTTTGCCCGTTGTGCTCGAATATTACGGCAAGAGCGTACACAAGCGCCTCGCCAAGCTCGCCGACATCGTCGGGCTGAGCGCGCCGAGCGACGACGACGAGCCCAAGGCCGCCAAATTCATCGCCGCGATCAAGGCGATGAACAGCGAGATGGGCGTGCCGTCTTCGATCGACGGGATACGCGACGAGGATATTCCGCTCATGGCGGAGCGCGCCGCGAAAGAGGCGAATCCGCTCTATCCCGTCCCCGAGATCTTGTCGCAGGAGCAACTCTGCGAGCTGTACAGACTGATCGCCGCATGAGAGCGATCATCGTCGGGGCGGCGGACGACTTTGTGCCTTTCCGCAAGGAGAAGGGCGATCTGGTGATCGCCGCGGACGCGGGCTTCGATCGCCCGGGAGTGGCGGAGACGGCGGACGTCGCGATCGGCGACTTTGACTCGCTGGGGCGCGTGCCCGAATGCGCGCGCGTCGTAAGATTGCAAGTCGAAAAGGACTATACGGACACCTATGAGGCGGCGCGATATGCGTCGGAGCACGGCTGCAACGAGATGCATTTCTACGGCGTGCTCGGCGGCAAACTCGACCACGCGCTCGCCAATCTGCAACTCGGGATCGAGCTTGCCGAGAGGGGAGTGGAGGCGGTGATGCACGGCAGAGACTGCGTCGTGCGCTTTGTCGCCGACGGCAAACTGCAAGTGAGCGCTCCCGTCGGGACGAGGGTGTCGGTGATCTCGTTCGGCAACAGCCGAGGGGTCACGCTGAGAGGTTTGAAATATCAATTGGAGGACGCGGAGCTGCGCTGCGATTTCGCGCTCGGAGTCAGCAATCAGACGATCGCCGACGTTGCCGAGATAAGCGTGGAGCACGGCGCGCTCGCGGTGTTTGTCTATGAACAAGAAAGCGGCAATATTCGATCTTGACGGCACGTTGCTCAACACTATCGCCGACATCGCCAATGCGGTCAATTCCGCTTTGTGGGAGAATGGGCTTCCGTACCGCTCCGTCGACGAAGTCATGCACTTTGTCGGCAACGGCGCGCACAAGCTCATCGAGCGCTGCGTCGAGGACGATCCGTCCAAGGCGGACGACGTGCTCGCCGACTTCGAGCGCATCTACGGCACCGATTGCGTAAACCAAACGCGCCCGTACAGCGGCATAGGCGCTCTTCTCAGGCGACTGAAAGAAGAGGGGATGCTGCTCGGCGTGTTGTCCAACAAGCCCGATTTTGCCGCGAAGAAGGTGTGCGAGCACTACTTCGGCGGCATTTTCGATTTTGTGGACGGCGAGCGCGACGGGGTCAAGGTCAAGCCCGATCCCTCGCTTTTGCTCGCGGAATTGCAAAAACGCGGGATAAAGCCGCCCGACGCCGTCTTGATCGGCGACGGCGAGACGGACGTCAAGTGCGCGGAGGCGGCAGGCGTGGACTTCGTCGGCGTCGATTGGGGCTATCGCTCCGAGTCCGTCCTCAGAGAGGCGGGAGCAAAGGACGTCGCCTGCTGCGCGCAGGAGTTATATGCGATCATTACTGCTTTGGGCAGCGAGGAGGAATAATATGAAAATTGCAAACTTGTGCGACAAGTTCAAGCCGTTCGGCTACTATCGCGCCGTGTCGAGAAGCGGCGGCGTAGCGTCGGCGATCGCTCTTTCGGGCGTATTCTTCATTCTGCACTACATCTTCGACAACTACATCTACGGCAATCTCGTCGCGGCGGCCGAGAGCGCGGCGACCGCAGTCTTGGTCATTGGCTGTATAGCCGCCGTCGCGGCGATCGCGTATGTCGCCGCCACCATATGGTCCGACAAGGTGCGCGCGCTCGACACCGTGCTCATCGCGGTCGTCTTTGCCGAGATCTTGGTCATCATCCAAAAGTATTTCGTCGATCAGGATATCCAGAACAGGATCGAGCCGCTCTACTATTGCCTGCCTTTGGCGCTCGCTGTGCTCGTCACCGTCGTCAGATGGTTTAGGTACGATCCGAGCAAAAACCGCTTGCTCGACACCGCGTCGATGAAGGCGGACGCAGGCGTCGGCGGTTACTACAAGCTCATGTTCACCAAGGCTTCCACCTATGTCGGCATGATCCTCACCGCCGCAGTCATGGTCGCCTTCATCGTCACCGAGGACAGAGGCTGGTTCGGCTTTACGGCGATCAGCTCCGACGCCACGCAAAAGCTCTATGAGATCATGATCGGCGGCGCCGTCGTCGCGGCAGTGTTCTATTGCGCGTCCTTTGTCTTCCGCGTCCTCAACAAGAACGTCAACTTCTTCGACACGATCGCGATGAACACCGTCGTGCTCGCGGTCGCGATGCTCGTGCGCCTTGCGTTCACCTCGGCAGTCGCGGACATCGTCGTCGCAGTCGTCGTCACGATCGCGGCGATCGCGCTCCAAGTCATCCTCGTGCTCCGCACGGTCAACGTCAAGTCGGTGCTCTATGCCGACGAGCCTGTCGCCGAGCAAGCGGCCGAGCAATCTCCCGAAAGCAGCGCCGCTCCCGTCGTCGTCGCAGACGAGGGACTTGCGGCGAGAGTCGCAGAGCTCGAACGCAGCAACGCATTCCTGCTCCGCAATGCGGAGAGATTGGAGTCGCTGCTCGAAGAGGAGAGGAGCAAGAGCGCCGCGGCGCCCGAGTGCTCCGAGCGCGGACGCGTCGACTTCTTGATGCGCAACGCGGAGCGCATGATGTCGCTGATCGACGAGGAGAGATCGCTGAGGAGTAAAGAGGCTCCCGCCGTCGCCGCCGAGCCGACCAAGGACGCATTCTTGATGCGCAAGGCGGAGGAGCTGGAGTCCAAGGTGGAGTATCTGATGGCGAGACTCGCCGAGATAGAGCGCAGGCTCGCGCAGGGAGTTCCCGTTGCCGCCGCGCCCGAGCCGCAGCCCGAGCCGCAGGAAGAAGAGGACGACGAATTCGCCTCCGAGCGCGAGTCCGTCAATTGGATAGAGACCGAGGCGAAGGACAGACGCGCCAAGCCGCGCTATACGTTCGACCTCAAATTGCGCCTCGCGGACGACAACGTCAAGAGATTTTACAGCGATATCAAGAACGCGCTGCTCTCCTACGGCATGCACAGCCGCATGAGCCGTCACAAGGAGAACTTCAACAAGGGCCGCAATCAGATCGCGCGTCTGGCGATCAACGGCAAGACGCTCAAAGTCTATCTCGCGATCGATCCCAACAGCATGGATCCCAAGATCTATCACCACAAGGACGTCAGCGACAAGAAGGGCGTCGCCGAGCTGCCGACTATGATCAACGTGCGTTCGGGGCTTGCGGTGCGCAAGATCAAGACCCTGATCGACCGCATAGCCGAAGACCTCGTGATCAAGCCCAAGAAGTACGAGCCGACCGACTTTGCCGAGGGGCTCACGCTCGACGGCTTCTCCACGGTGGAGCGCAAGGGCTACGGCTATATGGTGGAAGGCAGCGCCACGCGCGAAAAAGTCGCCGACATCCCCGACGATTTCGCGACCAACGTCGTCGAATATGTCTACGCCGAGAAGAGGGCGGAGAGGTTCATCAAGACCAAGCTCACTCTCGACGAGCTGTCCGCGGCGTTCGAGGACGGCGCGACGATAGACATCGACGCCGTGCGCGACAAGGGACTTGCCTCCGCGCCCAACTCCAATTGGCTGTCCGTCGCCGCGAGCGACAGACTGGACAAGAAGTTCCACGTCTACGCCAACGAATACACCGTCAGCGCCGCCAAGATGATCTGCGTCGCGGGCGGCGAAGCATATATGATCCTGCAACCGGAGAATTGATCAATGTCAAAACAATATCGCATCGTGCCCAAGCCGAGCTCGCTCGAATACGGCGAGAAGACCTTCAAGTTCAAGAAGATCTCGCTGCAAGGCGAAGGCTTTGAAGAGAGGTACATGACGAGGGCGCTGTTCCCTCACGAGGACTACGTCCGCCCCGACGACGCCGACGAGGACACGCTCAAAGTCGTCAAGCTCAAAGGCTCCGAGCTGCCCGACGAGGGCTATCGCATCCGCGTCAACGAGGACGGAGTTACGATCACTTACGGCGAGCGTGGACTGCTCTATGCCTACGTCACTCTTGCCCAGATCCTCGATCAGGCGGACGGCGAAGTGCGCGAGCTGCTGCTGACCGACAAGCCGAGCTGCCGCTATCGCGGACTGATGCTCGACACCGCGCGCTACTTCATCCCTGCGGACGAAGTGCGCCGCTTTGCCGATCTGTGCGTGTTGCACAAGCTCAACGCGATCCACCTGCATCTCACGGACGACCAGGGCTGGAGATTGGAGTCGGACGCATTCCCCAAGCTGCACCACAAGGGCAGCAAGCGTTCGCACACCAACTTTGACCGCAAAAAGCACGAGGGCTACTACCGCAAGTCGGAGATGAGGAGCATCCTCCGCTATTGCGCCGAGCGCAACATCAGAGTGATGCCCGAGATCGATATGCCCGGGCATATGCGCGCCGCGCTCGCCTGTTATCCCGAATTGGGCTGCTTTGACCGCGAGCTCGAAGTCGCGACGCACAGCGGCGTAAAGCACGACATCCTCTGCGCGGGCAAGAGCGGCACCTATGACTTTGTGTTCCGCGTGCTCGACGAAGTCGCCGAGCTGTTCGCCGGTTACACCGACTATATACATATCGGCGGCGACGAGGCGCCCAAGATGCGCTGGGAGATCTGTCCCGCGTGCCGCAAGCGTATGCTCAAAGAAGGGCTCAAAGACGCCGAGCAGCTGCAAGGCTACTTCATGAAACAGGTCGCCGAGCACGTCGTCGAGCTCGGCTTTGCGCCCGTGGTATGGAACGAGGCTTGCATGAAAGGCGTCATGCCCAAGCAGACGGTGTGGCAATATTGGCACGTCGAGCAGGGCATCAGCGAAGAAGAGACCGTCCGCGACGCAGAGCAGTGCGGAGGGATGATCAATTCCGATTCTTCGTATGCCTACGTCGATCTGCCTTACGGCACGATCAGTCTCGCCAAGAGCTATGAGTTCGCGCCCAAGCTGCCCGGGCTCAGCCAAGCCAAGGCGCTTGGCGGCGAGATAGAGCTGTGGGGCGAATACACTCCCGACCAAAAGACGAGAATGAAGCGCTGTCTGCCCAGAGCGTGCGCGCTCGCCGAGAGGATGTGGAGCGGCACGGACGGAGGCTTCGGAGGCTTTGAAGACAGACTGGACGAGTTCGAGGACTTCCTCGAAGACAGAGGCTTCGAAGGCGAGGACGACAGGCACGTCTATCAGCCCGACGCTGTACGCGGCGCATTGCAAAAGCTGTGGTTCGAGCGCCGTCAGCTGCATTGGGAAGGGCTGCACAATTTGATAGACGACGCAAAGGTAAAACGTAAATTTGGCAAAGATCCCGACAAGACATCAGGCTGAGGCATCGAGGACTCGGAAATGCGAGAAGACAGACAGAGAAAAAAATTGGAAAAAGCGCGCCAAAGAGGCGCAAAAAAGAGAGATTCGCTCAAGCTCAAAAGAGCGGAAAGATTTTACCCGACGACCAAGTCGGGTCTGAGCGCCCGACAGGTCGAAGAGAGACAAAAAGAGGGGCTCGTCAACCGCAGGACGGACACGACCAGCAAGTCCTATCCGCGCATCATCGCAGAGAACGTGTTCAACTTCTGCAACACGGTCACGATCGCTTTGATGATCTTGCTGATCGCGATCGGGGCGTGGGACTACGCCGTCTCGTCCTGCATCATCTTGATCAACATCGCGATCGGCATCTATCAGGAGATCAAAGCCAAGCGCACCGTCGACAAGCTCTCGCTCGTAGGCAGGGCGACATGCGACGTCGTTCGCGACGGCAAACGCACTCAGCTGCCCACGCAGGAACTCGTCTTTGAGGACGTCTACTTCGTCGCCGCAGGCGCGCAGGTGCCTGCCGACTCCACGATCAAGGACGGAGAGATCGAGGTCGACGAATCTATCCTGACGGGCGAATCTCGTCCTGTCCGCAAGGGCGCGGGAGATCGCATCCTCGCAGGCAGCTCCGTACATTCGGGCGAAGCATGCTGCATCGCCGACCGCGTCGGAGCGGACAGATACATCGAGGGAGTGGCGCGCATCGCCAAGAAGATCGGCAAGCCCAAGAGCAAGATCTTCTCCGTTCTCGACTCGCTGATCAAGGGCATCTCGGTCGTGCTCGTCGTGCTGGCGGCGGTCATGCTGATCGCCGAGAGAGTCGCCGTCGGCGGCCCGTGGCGCGACACGATCATCTCTGTGTCGAGCAGCGTGCTGGGGATGATCCCGATCGGCATGTTTTTGCTCACGTCGACCGCTCTCGCCGTGTCCGTGCTCAAATTGTCGCGCAAGCACGCGCTGGCTCAGGACCTCTATGGGATAGAGATGCTCGCGAGCGCCGATACGCTGCTTTTGGACAAGACCGGCACGATCACGGACGGCAAATTGGAGCTGGTCGACACGCTGACGCTGGATGACAAAATTTCCGCGCCCGTGTTGCTCAACACGATAATGAAAGAGACGCGCGACAGCAAGTCCACCGCAATGGCGCTGCTGCGCGGAGCGGGCGAAGCGGAGTGCCTCGCCGTCAGCGACGTGCTCAGTTTCAACAGCGCGCGCAAGTACAGCGGAGTGACTCTGCAAGACGGCAAGACATATATCCTCGGCGCGCCCGACTTTGTCGGAGATCCGCAGGGCGAAGTCACCGAGTTCATCGCCGCAAGCTCCGCCAAGGGGCGCAGGACGATCATGCTGTCAGAGTTCGACGGCGCGCTCGACGCCGTGGACAGACAGGCGACGCGGCCGCTGTTCGTCTTTGCGCTCGAAGACACGCTGCGCGACAACGTCAAGAGCACCCTCGACTGGTTCTACGACAGCGAGGTGGACATCAAGATAATCTCGGGCGACGATCCCGTCACCGTCGGCAACATCGCCGCCAAGGCAGGCATTCGCAACGCCGGCAGCACCTTCAACTGCAACGGCGCGAGCGATCAAGAGATCGCCTCCGCCGCCGAGGATACGGCCGTGTTCGGGCGCATATCGCCCGAGCAAAAGTGCGCGGTAGTCAAGGCGCTCCAAGCCAAGGGGCATACCGTCGCGATGATCGGCGACGGCGTCAACGACGTGCAGGCGCTCAAACAGGCGGACTGCTCGATCTCGTTTGCGGGAGCCAACGAGGTCGCGCGCAACATCTCGCGCATAGTGCTGATGGACAACAACTTCCTTACGCTGCCGAGCATAGTCCAAGAGGGCAGACAGGTCATCGGCAATGTCGAGAAGGTCTCCGCTCTCTATGTGATGAAGAACATCTTCGTCATGTTTATGACGCTGCTGTTCTCGATCGTGACGATGGCGACGGGCAAGAGCAGTTACCCGTTCGACACCAAGAAGATGCTGATGATCGAGTTCTTCGTCATCGGCGTGCCGACGTTCCTGTTCGCTCTGCAACCGACCAAGGCCCGTCCCAAGGGCGACTTCTTGCGCAACATCCTCAAGTCGTCGCTGCCGGCGGCGGCGTCGCTGATCTGCGCGACGGGCTTTATGCTGATCTTGACGGCGTTCCTCGACATCCCGGGCAGCGCGGACGAAGTGTTCGCGATCAAGGCGACCGCGGCGACGTATGCGCTGACGATGTCGGGCTTTGTCGCCCTCGTCGTAATAAGCATGCCGCCGGACAAGTTCAGGCTGTCCGTCGCGGCGGTGATGTTCTGCGTGTCGCTGCTCGCGGCATACATAGACAAAAATTTCTTGGACGGCACCTTCCTCGCAATGGAGACGCTGCCTGCGGAATATATAGGCTACATCGCCGCGTCAATGGCGATAGGACTGATCGCGCTGTTGATCTCGCGCAAGATCGCCAAGACCGTCGACGACAAGTACGGCGACGCGATCCAAAAGGCGTGCGACAAGTGGGGACGCATGACGTCGGAACTGTTCACGCGCAAGAAAAAGAAAGAGTCGGCGCCCGCCGACGCGGAGGATATGCGCAAAAATGAGTGAATCGATACACGCAAATCACAGACAGAGGATGAGAGCTCGCGTTGAGGCGAACGGCATTTTGTCGCTCGCCGATCACGAGATCATCGAATATTTGCTGTATCCGTTCGTGCCGCGCAAGGACACCAACCCGGTAGCGCACGCGCTGATAGACAGGTTCGGCTCCTTCAACGCGGTGCTCAAAGCCGACATCTCGGCGCTTGAAAGCGTGGACAACGTCACTCATGCCGCCGCGCTGTTTTTGACGTCGCTGTCCGACGTGGCGCGCAAGTTCTGCAACGAAGAGAACGCATTCCGCCCGATGGTGGATACCTATGAGCACGCCGCCGAATATCTCGGCGATCTGCTCGGTTCGGCAAAGGAGGAGCACATCGTCGCGCTGTTCGTCGACGCGTCGGGCAAGCTCATCCAAAAGTGCGAGCTCGGCGAGGGCAACAACGCCGACTGCCATATCCGCGTCAGCGAGCTCGTCATGCTCACGCTCAACTTCAAGGCGAGATTCGTCTATCTCGCGCACAACCACCCCGAGGGCGGCGCAAAGCCGTCGTTCAGCGATGTGGAATTCACCAAGTGGGCGGTCGCCGCTCTCGAAGTGCTCGGCGTCAGGCTCGTCGACCACATCATCGTTGCAGGCAAGGAGCTGTTCAGTTTCCGCAAAGAGGGCAACATGGACAGATTCAAGAGCGGCTACATCGACTATCTCAACAACGGGAGCATGATGACTCCGCCCGGGAGCGAAGAGAAATGAGCCCGCAGACGCGTTCGAGCCGCCGCCGAGAATATTGGCTGCGTGAGGGAGACATAAACGCGCGCCTGCACTTCCGCAAGTCGTCCGGAGCCAAGAGGGTCCTCGCCACGATCATCTGCGGCGAAGTCTGGCTCTCCATCCCGTCGAAGTGGAGCGAGAGCAAGGGATATGCCGGTCTTGTCGGCGAGTTTAGGGCAGAGGTCGTCAAGGCCCTCGAGCGGCAGAGGGAGTATATCGACCGCGACGACGCTATCTGTCTGTGGGGCAATCTCGTGCCGTACCGCATCGTCGCCGCGCCGCGCAAGAGCTATTCTTTCGTCGACGGCGTGCTCGTGATCTCAGGGCCGAGCGGAGACGCAGAAAAGATGATAGACGAAGTGCGCCGCAAAGAGGTAGTCGCCGCCGCCGCTCCGCTAGTTGAAAAGTGGGCGAACATCATGGGCATGCGCGTGCCGTCGATCAAGACGCAGGGCTCGTTCAGAGCGGTCGCGCAATACAACAGGCGCGACCACGTCGTCAAATTCTCGACGATCTTGACGCGTATGGACAGGGATATGATCGAATTTTTCGTATTGCACGAGCTGTGCCACTACTTTCATTTCAACCACAGCGCAGCTTTTTACAATACGTTTGCGAAATATATGCCCGACCACAGAGAGTGGAGAAAAAGATTTATATCATACTGCAAATAGAAGAGGACAATATGGCATCGAGAGCAAAGAAAAAACAAGCCGAAAGACCGATCGAGGAGCGCAAGCCTTCTCCCGTCGTCGTCGAAAACAAGAGCTCCAAACCGCAAGTTTGGGTGTGGATAATGCTCGCGGCGATCATAGCCGCGATAGCGTTCTCGTTCGTGCCGTCGTACGACGTGCAGGCGACCGTGGATCTCGATCTCGGCGACTCGGACACACAGCTGTTCGAGGACGACGACTTCCATATCGGCGCAGCCGTGCTCGACATACTGTTCGCGCCCGTCGGCGGCTATGACGGCGCGGCAGATTGGCTGGTGCGCAACTTCCCCGCGACGGAGGACAACGAGACTATGCAGTCCATCGCTTCTTCGTATATGGAGAGCTATCCGCCGCAGCTGCTCGCACAGCTTGACAGCGCGTTCGTCGCGATCTTCGCGATAGAGGTCGCGATCGTCGTCGTCACCGTGCTTTACATTGTGGGATTTTTGGTGCTGGTGTCGACCAAGTGTACTTTCAAACACCTCGCGGCGATCGTGCTGACAGCCGTCGCGACGCTCGTTTCGCTGGTCAGGATGATCTTCGCGATCACCGTCTATTCGCAGAGCACAGCCGAGTTCGTCCTCAATGCAGGCGGCGGATCGTGGCTCACTTTCGTGGCTTTTGCCGCCGCGCTCGCGGTGCTCGTCGCGACCTATATTTCCAAGAGGACCAAGGAGAAGGCGTCGAGATGAAGTGCAGAGTTTGCGGCAGAGAGATAGGCGATGAAGAGCAGTTCTGCAAATATTGCGGAGCGGAGCAAAAGCGCAAGCGCAAGCGCTTGACGTGGGCGGAGCGTCGTCGCAAAAACGAGATCGAGACCAAGGAGTACATCGCCAAGGCGTCGTTGCAAAAGGACGAAGTCGACGAGGCGCAGTGCGAGTCGGCGACAGCCGTCACGGCGACGAGGATAGACAGCGTCGACGGTTATTGCCGCAAGACCATTGCGCTGACCGCCGTCTTTGCCGCGCTTGCGGTCGCGGCGCTTGCGGCGATCGTGCTGATACGCTATGCGGAGATGGACGACACGCTGACCGTCGTCATAGCATTCGTGCTGCTCGTCGTCGCGGCATACGGCGCCGCGAGCTTTGCCGAGAGGCTGTACGCGGCGAGAGCGCTGACGGCGATGCGCAAGAGCGGCAGAGGGATAAAAAAGATCAGATATGCGCACGCGCCCGTGATGATCTGCGACGGAGCCGTCTATCGGCTTGACGTCACGCGCAAGTGTCCCGTTTGCGGAGCGGACAGACACATCGAGGACTTCGAGGGCAGACAAGTCATCGTCTGCAATGCCGATCGCGGACATTTGGCGGTGTTGGACAGCGAAGGGCTGTTCGCGCTCGTATCGGGCGAAGCCGCGCCGATGCAAGAGCAGACTTCACAGGCCGCGCAGGACGAGAATGACGCTCGCGCCGCCGCGAAGCAAGATCCGGAAAATGCAGACGACGCGAAGCAAGATACGAAGAGCGAGGACAATAATCTTGCCTCCGACGGAGCAAATCCCGAGGGCGACGGCGCTCATTCGGACGGGAAAGAGGGCGAAGACGGAGCCGTCGATTAGGCGCAGCATACGATCGCGCAAAAATTTTACGCAAATTCGACAAAAACTCAAAACAGGGTTTACAAACGGCGATAGCGTCGTTATAATGAGATAGGAAAGGACAGGGAAGTAGCCGACGCAATGTCGGAGCGGAAAATATAATCGAGGGAGAATTATGGGTATTTTCGGCAAAGCCGCGAGTGCGGTCAAGAGCTTCTTTACTCACTGGAACTCGCCTGCCGAAGGCGATTATGTCAGCAGCAAAGAAGTCGTCGCGTATTCCGTCGGCGGCATCGGCGTCCAATTCGTCGCCGCCATGGCGTACACCGTCGCGATGTCCGCCAACTGCATCCTCGTCGGGTCCATCTATCAGATCACGCCCGGCGACTTGTTCATCATTTCTACGATCAACACCATCGTCACGATCGTGATGCAGCCGCTCAAGAGCTATTGGATAGACAACACTCCCGGCGGCAAAGGCAAGGCTCGGCCCTATCTGCTGTGGCTGGGGCCGCCGTGCGCGATCCTGATCTCGCTGTTCGCGTTCATCCCGATGGGGTGGTCGTATGCGGTCAAAGTCGCCGTCGTCGGCGTGCTGTTCATCGTGATGAACTTCATCTTCCAATTCTACTTGGGGATGTACAACCAGCTTGCTCAGCTGATCACTCCGAGCTCGGGCGAGAGGGCGAAGATCATCTCGCTGTCGTCGATCGTCTATTCTATGGCTCCTACGATCACAGGTTTCCTTCTGCCGCTGATCTCCAATGCCTTCGAGAGAGGACAGCTCGACGTCAACTTCTATCGCGTCACGATGCCGCTGTTCTCGTTCCTCGGCTGTTTCCTCGCGTTCTTGGTCTACTTCTGCACCAAGGAGAGAGTCGTCGTTCCGCGCAACTATCAGACCAAGATCAAGTTCGTCGACGGAATGAAGAAGATCGTCCGCAACCGCTATTTCTGGATCTGCAACATATCGACGTGGTTCACGACGCTCGCCGCAGGCATCACGACCTTTATGCAGTGGGCGTACATATATATGTTGCAAAACACCGCGATCCAGTCTGTGATGACGCTCGTCGTCGGCACGGCGTCGTTCATAGGCATGGCGCTCGCGCCGATCATGATCAAAAAAGTCGGCAAGCGCAACACCGTGCTGATCTCGGACGCGGTTAGGATCATCGGCGCGACGATCTTGATATTCTACAATACCAACTTCTATGTCTTCACTGCGGCGTGCTATCTGATCTATTGGGGCGCGGCGGTGCAGATCATCACCACTCCTGCGATGAACGGCGACGCGCTCGACTATCAGCAGTGGAAGACGGGCGACCGCATGGAAGGCTTCTCGGGCAACTTCGCGATCATCAACAGTCTCGCGATGCTCGGGCTCAACTATGTCATCCCCTACATAAACGAGTATTTCGGCTTGCTCAACGACTACGACGTGCTCTATGACGCGACGGTCTATTCGCCGATGTTCACGGCGCTCGCGATAGTTTCCGTCGTCGGCGCGTTCTTGCACGCGGTGCCCGCGATGTTCTGGAACATGAGCGAAAAAGATCAGGCAAACATGATCGAGGACCTCAAGGAGAGGGCGAGACGCCAAAACGAGGAAGAGGGATACCATGACGCGAGCATCTTGTCCAGCGGCGAGATGATAGGAGAGGAGAGCGAAGAGGCTCAAAATTTTGAAAAAGCGCTGTTCGGCGACGCGGCGACCACCGCCGGAGCCGCCGACGAGCTGCCGATACAAGACGTTCCGCCGACTCTCGGCGAGGACGGACAGGGAGGTGAGGACGCATGAAAAAGAGAATGATCTTCATCGCGGCGATGCTCGTCGCATTGATCGCCGCAATGTGTTTTGTCGGCTGCCAGCAAGAGCTTTCTGCCGACGAGGCAAGAGAGAAACTATCCGCCTCCATTGAGAGTGCAAAACAGCAATCCGGTTACTTCGTCAAGGTCAAGACTGTCTATGCAGGAGACAACACGGAGGAGTTCCGCCTCTATGTAAAGGGCTTGGAGGACGGCGACGTCTCTGCCGTATGGGATCACACCATCGACAAGATCGTCTCTACCGAGACGGACTATCTCTATTGGGGCACTGCCTCCAAAAAAGGAGATGAGGACACCGTCAAGACGGGACTGCTGACCGCAGACGGCGAGGACTGGATCATCGACGACGCCGTGTCGCTGCAAGATTTCCTTGCGGACGAGCGCGTCGCGCCCTATACGATCGAGAGCATATGCGCCTATGTCGAGGGCTTGACGGCAGAGCAGCTCAAGATCACGACCGCAAAGACGATAGGCGTAGTCGACTACATCTATGTCGAAAGCGTGACTGCCGAGAGCTCGCCTCTCTATGGATGCAAGGATATAGAGATCAGGATCACGAGAGAAAGACTCAGCAACATATATTACACCAACACCGAAGGCAAGAGCGTACAAGTCAACATAGTGTACGGAGAGGGCAGAGTGCTCGACTTGCCGCAATGGAAATGAGGTGAACAATGAGATTTGAAGACATCTTCCCCCGTCCGCAAAAGTGCGAACGCAAGCAGGGACAACTCGACTTTTCCACGGTGACGGCATTGCGCGTCGACGCCGCGTTCGGCACTGCTGCGGACTACATCCGCGAGCTGTTGCAAAAAGACCTTGGCAGAGAGCTTGCCAAAGACGGCAAAGTCGCGATCGAGATAAAATATGACGACGACGTCCCCAAAGAAGGCTATGAGCTGGAAGTCAAGACAGACGGCATAGAGATCGAGGCGTCTGATCAGAGAGGCGCGATCTATGCGGTGCAGACGCTGCGCATGGCGGCGCTCGTAGATCTCAAAAAGGGCACAGGAGCGCTGCTCGACTGCGTCGAGATCGAGGACTCGCCGCGCTTTGCGTGGAGAGGGATCAACATCGACGACGCGCGCCACTTCTTCGGCAAGGACGAAATCAAGAAGGTGCTCGACTTTATGTGTTTGCACAAGCTCAACATCTTGCATTGGCACTTGTCCGACGACCAAGGCTGGAGAGTGGAGATAAAGAAGTATCCGCGCCTCACCGAGATCGGCGGCAAGCGCGACAAGTCGCAGATCAACGGCTGGCAGAATACGCAGGTCAACGACGTCCCCGTCGTCGGCTGGTACACCCAAGAGGACATCGCCGAGATCGTCGCGTATGCGGCGCAAAGAGGCATCGACATCGTGCCCGAGATCGATATGCCGGCGCACCTCGCCGCCGCAATGGCGGCTTATCCGTGGCTCGGCTGCCGCGAGCTCGACAGGCCCGTCGCGTGGTATTTCGGCAGTTCCATCCCCCTCTCGATGGGCGTCAAAGACTGGAATCGCAGCGCCTGCGTCGGCGATCCGCGCACTATGCAATTCATCCGCGACGTCATCGACGAGATCGTCGAGATGTTCCCGTTCGGCTACTTCCACATCGGCGGAGACGAAGTCCCGATGGACGAGTGGAAGAAGTGTCCCAAGTGCAATGCCGCGATGAAAGCCAACGGCTTCACCGACTACAAGCAGCTGCACACGCATTTCATCAACGAAGTCGGCAAGTATGTCGCGAGCAAAGGCCGCAAGCTCATCGGCTGGAACGAGATCTTGCACGGCGGCAATCTCGACAACGACGTGCTCGTCCAATATTGGACGCCGCAGCCCGATCCCCGCGTCGCCAAGCACCTCAACAACGGCGGCAAGGTCATCATCAGCAAGCACAAGCACTTTTATTTTGACATGCCGTATGCCCAATATCCGCTCAAAAACACCTACAAGTTCACTCCGTTCTTCGGCGGCATAAACAAGAACAACGTCGGCGGAGTGCTCGGCGTCGAGGGCGAGCTGTGGTCGGAGTGGATAGACAGCCCGGCAAAGCTGGAGTTCCAGATGAATCCGCGTCTCGCCGCGCTCGCCGAAGTCGCGTGGACCAAGACGGACAAGAGGGACTACAAAGAGTTTGAGGCGAGAGTGGAAAACTATCTGCCCCTGCTCGACTTGCTCGGCGTAGGATACGCGCGCAAAGAGATCTACCGCGCACCCAAGAATCCGTTCAAGAGAGCGCGCACCGTAAAGGCATGGTACGGCAAGGATATGAATGTCGAGTTCGACCAAAATTGAGTTGAGCTTTATCAAAAAAGGAGCTTCGCTCCCGATCCGACGCGGCCCGATCAGGGCTGCGTTTTTTTCGGTAAAAAGACAAAATAAAAAAGCAAGACATCCAAACTTGACAGCGCGGCAACGCAAAGAAAGCGAAAAATATAGGCAGTCAAGCTTGACAAGACGTCAAGAGGGAAAAGCGAAAAATGCAGACAGTCAAACTTGACAACGAGAGCAGGGTGCGGCGAAAAATATAGGCATACATGCTTGACATGGCGGCGCGGGATCGCCGAGCGCGCCGCCGACTACGTCACCGCCTTGCTCGCGCCAAGTTTACGCTCAGCTCATAGGCGCTCGTCGCGGCGAAAAAGGCTTGCTCGCTCAATGTCAGTTCTTCTCGTCCGTCTTTGCCGACGATGACGGCGGCGTCCCCTTCGGAGACATATCCGGCGGCGGATATGTCGCAAGTCAGCACGTCCATGCAGACCGAGCCGACGATCTTGCAGCGCATGCCGCCGATCAGCACCAAGCCGCGGTCGGACAGAGACAGCGGCACTCCGTCCGCATATCCTGCGGATACGATCGCGATCCGCATGCGCCTTTCGGCGACAAACGAGCAGCCGTAGCCAGTGCTCTCTCCTCGCTCCAACGTGCGCACGGCGATCACGCGCGCGGTCACGGACGCGACGGGCTCCATGCCGTGTTCGCGCGATGTCCCGTACAGCGCAAGCCCCGTTCGGACGGCGTTGCCGCAAACGCCGTTGCCGAGCAGCACGGCGGCGCTGTTGGCGGCATGGACAAATTCGAGCGGCAGTCCTCGCGCTTGCAAATTGTTTACGACCTGCGAAAAGACTTCGCATTGACGCGCGGTGAAGACTGCATCGTCGGCGCGCGCATAGTGCGTGTAGATCCCTTCCGTCCGCAGATCGCGGAACGTGGACATCAGCCCGATCGTCTTTGAGTCGGGTGCAAAGCCGAAACGGTGCATGCCGCTGTCCACCGCGATATGCACGGTGATCTTTTTGCCAAGATCTTGCGCCGCAGCGTCCAGTCTTGCCGCCTCGCTCAGCGACGAGACGGACAGCCTCACTCCGTCCAGTCTGGCCGCGAGCCGCTGCTCTTGCGGAGTCAAAGTGCCTATTATCAACACGGGCACCTTAATTTTGTTGCGCACGAGCGCCTGCGCTTCGCTTGCCGTCGCGACGGCGATCATCGCCGCCGTGCCCTCCAAAGCCTTTGCGCACCGAACGGCGCCGTTGCCGTAGGCGTCGGCTTTGAGCACGGCGATCAGCGCCTTGCCTTTGGACTTTTCGATCAATCTCCTTGCGTTGCGGACGAGGGCGGCCGCGTCTGTCTTGCGCTCTGTTCTCAAACTCGCCATACTATATCTTACGCGAGGCGGCGACTGAATTTTACTCGCGGATATTAAAGCGGATATTGACGTATCTGCCGAAATATGTTATATTTTAGTTATCAACCTTAGGGAGGGAGTTATGAAAAAGAAAATTTCAGCGATCTTCATCTGCGCGGCTCTCGCCGTTGCCTGCGTATGCGTCTTTGCCGGATGCAGCCCGAGCGACGCTGCCACGATCTATGACACGATCGCGGCAGGCTACCGCAACTCCGAGAGCGGCGTCCAAATGACGGGACGTCAGATCTCCGATCTGGACGGCGTCGAATCCGTCACTCTGCACGGCAGCATGGTACAGGGCGAAGACGTCGAGTCGGGCGTGAGCACCTTCATCGCATGGTCCTACGACAAGGGCGTATTCTATGAAGGAGAGCTGCCGCTCACCGACATATATTACTCCTACACTGCGCTGGACGGCTTGTGGTACGCCTACACCGTCGGCACAGGCGGAGACTACGAGATCGAGCTGTACACTCCGAGCGGGCAGTTTGCGCGCTATCAGGCGGACGCGCTGCCCGTCGGGATCTCCTCCGAGCTTGTCGATCTCGGCAACGGCAAGATCGTCCAAATCGACGCAAAGAACGGCTCCGCCGCATACGTTTCCGACGAGCCCGTCCTCGATGAGGACGTCGAGAAGACGCAGATCGGCGACGTTCTCGTCCAGCCCGTCGCCGTCAACGTGCTCAAGATCTATGACAAGGACGGCGAGTTCTTGCGCATGATCAACTTGGAGAAGCTCGTCCCCGTTTCGCGCAACACGACGCTGACTCCGATCGGCTTTGTCGGAGACGGCATCTTGCTGCAAGCGCAGGAGCTCTTGCCGTCCGACGCGAGCGAGTACGACTACTTCTATGCGGGCGAAAAAGTCGCGGTTTCTCACTATATCTACGATATGAAGAGCGGCGATGTGTCCGAAAAAGACCTCGACTATATCTTCGTGAACGCATATCTCAGCGTCGACTTGACGGGCGACGTCGAGACGGGCGTCGCGATCGTCTCCATCCAGCGTATCACGGACAATAAGACGATCGGCAACACCATCATCCAAGCGATCGACAAGGACCTCAAAGTCGCGATCGACATCCAAGAGATCATGCCGGGCGCCAACACTTGCCGCATCCTCGGCGACTATCTCATCCTCGGCGACGGCACGATCACGCGCGTCTACGACAAGGAGGGCAACATGGTCACCGAGTTCGCCGACGAGAGCCGTACTCTGCTTTCGACGGGATTCTTTGTCAAGGGCACGGACTACTTCGAGCTCGACGGCTCGCTCGCCGTTTCGCTCGACGCCCAGGATATGCTGATCGCGTCCGTGTACGGCAAGCTCTATTATGCCGAGCTCGTCACCGATCAGCTCGGCGGCGCGGCCACCTATCAGATCAAAGTCTACAACTCCGCGAGCGGCAAGACCGAGACCCTCGGCACGAGCGAGTTCGTCGATTTTGCGCCCGAGCTTGACATCTATTATGTCCTCAATGAGAACAACGAGCTCAACATCTATCAGATCGGCGAGGACGATATGCCGCTGCTCAGCCTCGATATCGCGGAGATCGCGGACGTCGCCTTTGACCTCATGCCTGCCCAAAACGGCATCCTTGTCTCCTACACGGTCAGCGTGTCCGACGGCGGAGTCATCTCTGCGGAGAACAGATACGCGTTCATCGACGTGCAGGTGACGATCGGCTAAAATATTTGCTCGGTTCGGGCTTTTGCCGAACCGAGCAAAGACGCGCAAAGCTCCTGCCGAAGGGGCTTTGGAGTATTATCATGTCAAGCAAAAGCTCCGCGTGGTCGGAGCTTTGTTTCGCCGCATCGGCGAGGGAGAAACAATGGAAAAAAGAGAGACCAAAGTCGTCGCCGCGTTGATCCGAAGAGACGACAAATTCTTGATCTGCAAGCGGCCGCAAGGCAAGATGTGTCCGCTGCTGTGGGAGTTTGCCGGAGGCAAAGTCGAGAGCGGCGAGAGCGACGAGCAAGCGCTTGCGCGCGAGTGCAGAGAGGAGCTCGACATCGGCGTTTCGGTCGGGAGCAAGGCGTGCGAAGTCACGTTCGCCTATCCCGAGAAGACGGTGCATATCGCGTTCTATCACGCCGAGATCACGGGCGGCGAACCTCGCGCGATCGAACATCCCGAGATAACATGGGCGAGCCGAGCCGAACTCGTCGACTACAAATTCTGTCCTGCGGACGCCGACGTCGTGAAACAGATCGCCGCGCGCCGCATTTGACAGGCAGGGCGGCACAACTATTTCAACTATATTCGTTCACGATGCCCGTCTCTCCGAGCGATGTGAGAGAGGGAAAAAATATCGCGTCGGACATATTGTCAAAGCTGAGCGTATACAAGTAGGCGGCGCGGAGAGATGAGCGAATAACATATTCTGATCGAAAAGCTTCAAAAAAGTGTGGAATGTCGAATGAATTTTGGGCACTTTGTCCCATTGGCGGGACATTGGGAAAAACGGGTATTGACAGCGCAAAGAGGCGATGATATAATTGGCTCGAAAGGCGTTGTTCAATCGTCTTGACGCGAGTGCAAAGCAACAGCGGCGCTCTTGGTATTTGTTCATGCAGCTATGCGTCCGAAAGGGCGCATAGTTGTTAGAAGGAGTTCGCAGGGCGCGCAGAGGGGAGCTCTGCCGTCGGGCTGTGCGACGGCAAAGACGTATCGCAAGGAGGAGACATGAAGACTTTGTTAGCCGTTTTGTTGGGCATTTTTTCGGGATTGAAGACCGGGCTCAAGCGCTGAGGCTTGCGCGCGTCCTATTCGACTTAATGCGCGGCGGAGCGCCCGCCGAGGCATAGCTTTGCATGTCGCCGCTGATATTTGTGCGGCGACGTTTTATACTAACGGCAGTGGAGGTGGCTATGCGATCGCAAAGTCGTGGGACGGCGGCAAAGAGCCGATATTCGCTCGCGGCGGCGACGGCGCTGCTCGCGCTGACGTCGCTTGCGGCAAAGGTCTTGGGAGCAGTCTATCGAGTTCCGCTGACCAATCTGTTGGGCGCGGAGGGGATGGGGCTCTATCAGACGTTCTTCCCCGTCTATGCGTTGTTTGTGACGCTGACGTCGGGGGCGATCCCTGCGGTCGTGAGCCGCTATGTCGCCGCAAGCGACGCTTCGGGCAGGGATAGCTCTGCCGTCTATCTCGCTGCGCGAAGACTTTCGCTCGGCATGGCGGCGGCAGGAGTGGCGCTGTTTGCGGCGGCGGCTTTTCCCGTCGCCAAATTGCAGTCGATCGCCGATCAGGCGATAGGCTATGCGATCCTTGTGCCGGCGGTCGCGGCGGTCGCCATGTCGTCGCTGTATCGAGGCTGGTTTTTGGCTCGCGGCAACGCGTCTGTCTGCGCGATCTTGCAGACGGCGGAGCAAGCAGTCAAGCTCGCAGTCGGACTGACTCTCGTGTTCGCGCTCTCGCGTTTGGGGACGCGCGCAGCGGTGTTCGGCGCGCTTGCCGCCGTCACGATATCCGAGTTTTCGGGATGGGCTGTCGCAAAGATCCGATGGAACAAAGAGGATATAAAAATAGGCGCCTGTGTCGATAAACGGCTTGCAAGAGAGATGTTTGCGGCAATGCTGCCGATGCTCGCGTCGGCGCTCGTGATGCCGATCGTCACATTTGTGGACAGCTTTGCGATCGTCAGGCTTCTCGGAGCATACGGATTGGAACAAGCCGCCGCGCGGCAGCAATACGGACTGTTGACGGGCGCGGTCGGCACGCTGGTCAATCTGCCCGTCGTGGTGTCGCTGTCCGTTGCCGTAGCGGTGCTGCCCAAGCTGACCGCAGAGTTCGTGACGGGCGGCAACGACGCCGCGCACGCAAAGACGACGTCGACGATGACGGCATGTCTTGCGCTCGCTCTGCCGTGCTCGATTGCGTTTGCGATGTTCGCGCCCGAGATATTGAGCGCGCTCTATCCGACATTGACCGCGCAGGAGCTCGGCATAGCCGCGATGTTGCTGAGGGCGCAAGCCGCCAATGTGACGCTGATCTCGCTGATGCAGATCTTGTGCTCGGCGTTGCAGGCGACGGGCAAGGGCGGCAGCGTGATGAGATATATGCTGCTCGCAGGCGCGTGCCGAGTCGTCGTGCAGGCGGCGCTTATGCCGCGGATAGGAGTGATCGCGGCGCCGATCGCGCAGTGCTCGATGTACGCGTTGGCGACGGCGCTCGCGGCGCTGAGGTACCGCGAACAGGCGGGCGCGCCGTCGATAGCGCGAAATATGGTTGTCAAGATAGCGCTTGCGTGTGTTATAATGGTCGTAGCGGAGATCGCCGTGACGACGGCGCCCATACCGCCGTGGCCAAAACTCGTCGCGGCGGCGGCAGTCGGAGCGGCGGCTTATGGCGGAACGTTGTTTTTGCCCAAGCTTGCCAAGAGGCGGTCCCGTACGGAGGACGGCAATGCGAAAGGACAAGGAGAATTGCGCAGTTGAGCGCATAGGCGTTTTGAGCGCGGACGCGGCGAAGTTCGCCGCCGCGAGCGATCTGACATATGACACGCGGTTTGCGTTGGAGCTGAACGGCGTAGGAGAGGAGCTTGTGCCCGAGTTGAGAGCCAAGCTCGCCGCGCTGATAGGCGAAGACGCGGCGATAGAATGCGACGGCAGAGAGACGACCGTGGGCGGCATGACCGCTTGCGATCGGCTGAGAGTGCCGCCGCTTTCGTTTTTGCAAAAGAGCAGGCATGACTTTGCGGATCTGCTGGCGATAATGAAACGGCTGTGCGCAAAAGACGGCTGCGAATGGGACAAGGCGCAGACGCACGAGAGCATCCGCGCCAACGCGATCGAGGAGGCGTACGAGCTCGTCGACGCGATCGACAACAAGGACGTCGACAATATGCGCGAAGAGTGCGGCGACGTGATGCTGCAGAGCGTCTTTCATTGTCAAATCGCAGACAAGTCGGGAGAGTTCGACGTCGGCGACGTGCTCAGCGAGCTGTGCAACAAGCTTATCGAGCGCCATCCGCCCGTCGTCGGCGACGGGGTCACGACCAACGCCGACGAGCGTTTGGCGGCATGGGACGCGGCAAAAGCAAAGGAGAAAGGGGCGTACAGCGCGAGCGCCAAGATGAAGAGGATCGCCAAGGCGTTGCCTGCCGTCGAGAGGGCATACAAGGCCCAAAAGGCGGCGGCAAAAGCGCGCTTCGACTTCGCAAGCGCGCAAGACGCGGCAGCCAAAGTGCCCGAAGAGTTGCAGGAGTGCTTCGGCGCCGTTACTGCCGAGGACCGCGAGATGGAGTGCGGCGATCTGCTGTTCGCGGCGGTCAACGTCGTGCGGCTGCTCAAATGCGATCCCGAAGTCGCGCTGTCGCGCGCGGTGAACAAGTTCGTCGGCAGATTCGAGAGAATGGAGAAGATCGCCGATCGTCCGCTCGCGGAGATGACCGCGGCGCAGCTCGACGAGCTGTGGAACGAGGCGAAGAAATGATCGACCTCGCAAAGCTCTTTGCTTCGCCCAAGGCGGTGCTCGCGCCGATAGCCGGTTACAGCGACGTCGGATTCAGGCAGCTCTGCGCGCGCTCGGGAGCCGCGGTGACCTACACGGAGATGATCTCGGCGAAGGGGCTCGTTTACGGCAGCGTAAAGACGGAAGACTTGCTGCACACGACGGAGTACGAGCGCGTAAAGGCAGTGCAGATCTTCGGACGCGAGCCCGAGATCATGCTCGCGGCGGCGCGGCACAGGGCGCTTGCCGAGTTCGACGTCATAGACATAAACATGGGCTGCCCGGTGCCCAAGATCGTGGGCAACGGCGAGGGCAGCGCACTGCTCAAAGAGCCGCAGACCGCCGCAAAGATCGTGCGCACGCTGACTCAATGCGGCAGAGCGGTGACGGTCAAATTCAGGATAGGCTTTGAGAAAAATTCTCGTACCGGTGTTGATTTTGCCAAGATAATGCAAGACGCCGGAGCGGCGGCGATCACCGTTCACGGCAGGACGCGCGAGCAATATTATGCCGGCGAAGCGGACCGCGAATATATAGCGCGCGTCGTTGAGGCGGTCGACATCCCCGTGATCGCCAACGGCGACGTGGACAGCGCGGAGAGCTATCGAGACATGCTTCGCGTGACGGGAGCGGCGGCGGTGATGATCGCGCGCGGCGCGCTCGGCGCTCCGTGGTTGTTCTCGGACATATGCGGTTCGCCTAGGCTGTGGAGCACGCGGCGAGAGGCGGCGGAAGAGCATATCTCCGTCATGCTCAAATTCCACAGTCCCGTCTATGTCGCCGCCAATATGAAGAAGCATCTCGCCTACTATGTGCGCGGTATGCGCGGCGGCAAGCAGTTCAAGCAGGACGTGTTCGGCAGCGACGGGATAGACGCGCTGTTGACGGCGATCGCGGAGAGCGAGGCGATGAACGCGCCGCTGTGACGCGCGAGTGATAGCGCGCGGCGCGAACGCATAGAATGTGCGTATGGACACGCACTTCGGAAGATACATCATGGGAGCGCGAGAGGGCGCTCCTTCTTTTTCGGCATACGGCAACGTCGGCACGATCGCGCTGACGGCGGAGCCGCGCAACGCCGAGGAATTGCGCGCCGCGATCGAGGTGCTGAGCCGCGAATGCGCGTTCGACATCGTCGGCAGGGCGACGGACACGCTGTTTCCGGACGGGCTGTACGACGCCGCCGTGCTCACCACGCGATCTATGACGGGCGCGGAGTTTTGCGGCACTCGCGTTGTCGCCGCCGCAGGCGAAAAGCTCCCGTTGCTCGCAGGCAAGGCGGCGGCGCGCGGACTGTCGGGTTTGGAGCAGTTGTGCTCGATCCCCGGCAGCGTGGGCGGCGCGGCGGTGATGAACGCAGGCGCGTTCGGCAGAGAGTTCGGCGAGCTCGTAGAGTGGGCGGACGTCATCGAGGACGGGCGCGAGCGGCGAATGAGCGCCGAAGAATGCGCGTTTCGCTATCGTTCGAGCGCGCTCGGCGGCAAAGTTATCGTCGTCGCCGTCGCATTGAGATTGGGCAGATCCGACGTGCGCGACGTGCGCGCCGCGATGGACGAATTTTGCGCGCGCCGCGCCGCGACTCAGCCGACGGGGAAGTCCCTCGGCAGCGTGTTCGCCCGCCATGACGGCACGTCGGCAGGGTGGTACATCGAGCGCGCAGGTTTCAAGGGAGCGAAGTGCGGCGGAGCGCAGATCTCGTCAAGACACGCCAACTTTATCGTCAATACGGGCGGAGGAACGGCGGCGGACTATCTGTCGCTGCTGCGCCGCGTGCGCGACGGAGTGTTCGCGCACAGCGGAGTGCGGCTCGTCCCCGAGATCAAAGCTCTCGGCGGAGAGATATAGCTTCTTTCGGATTTTCGCAATATCGCCGCCGCGCAATGAGCGCGCGCGTTTGCGTCGTCGGGCGGCAGAGCGAACGAGAGATCCCGAAACAAAAAATATAGCCGACGCCGCGCCTCACGCTTTACTTTGGCGCAAATTTCCTCTATAATATAATTCCGCACGACGCGCACTGCGCGGGCGCGCGTTGCGTTAGGAGGGAATATGAACATCACGGCGGACTTCCACTCTCACACAAGATATTCGCATGGTACCGGCACCGTCGAGGACAACGTCGTTGCGGCGATGAGTCTCGGTTTGCGAGCGCTCGCGATCACCGATCACGGCGAGAGACATCCTTTGATCGGAGTCAAACCGTCCGAGTTCGACGCCATGCGCCGCGACGTGACCGCCGTCGCCAAGGAATACCGCTTCCGCGTACTTCTGGGCATAGAGGCCAACATCCTCAGCCCGCGCGGAGAGATAGATCTGAGCGACGAGGACGCCGCCAAGTTGGACATCGTGCTGGCAGGGTTCCATCTGACAGCCTATCCCCTCAAATTCCGCGATCTTTTCGCGCTTCCGCTCAACGCGCTCACGAGATACGTCTGCAAGAACAGCGCCAAGCAGAAGGTCGTCAACACCGAGGCGTTGGTGAGGGCGGTCACCGAGCACGACATCGACGTGATCACTCATCCCGGATTTAGGATAGACGTGGACTTCAAAGCTCTCGGCGAGGCATGCGCCGCGACGGGGACATATGTCGAGCTGTCGTCGCGCCACAAGACTCCCGATCTCAAAGGAGTAGAGCAGATAATCGACACGGGCGCCAAAATTTTGATCAACAGCGACGCGCACAAGCCTGTCAATGTCGGCAAGTGCGGATATGCGTTGCAGATAGCCGAGACTCTCGGACTTGACGACACCGTCGTCGCCAATCTCTCGGACAAGCCGATAGTCTTCCGCCGAGGTGCCGTGGTATGAACATCTCCGAGCAGGTACGCCAACAGACGGCGCTGACGGATTCGGACGGCAGAGAGGAGCGCAAGGCTTTCCTTGCCGCGATCGTCAAGGCGGCGGGTTCGTTCACGCTCAAGAGCAAGGCTTTCGGGATGATCCTCGAGAGCAAGAGCTTGCAGCCCGTCGTCACGGCGGTGAGGCTGTTCAAAGAGCTGTACGGCGTCGAGGTGGAGTTCGGCTTTTCCACGGCTCGCAAGCTCTATTCCGCGACGATCAAGCCCGATCGGGCGATGGAGATATTCGAAGACTTGCTGCCGCGCACCGCGCAGTCGGAGAGCGGTTTGGGGATATGGCTGTCCGACGACAAGGCTGCCGCCGCATATGTGCGAGGACTGTTCGCGACCAACGGCAGCGCCTACGTTCCCGACGAGGACAGCGACGGCTATCACATAGAATTCAGATTTTTCGACGAGGGCGGCGCCCGAGAGCTGGCGAAATTTTTCGCCGACAGAGGCATCGTCATGCATGTCACCGCGCGGCGCGACTACTATCTCGCCTATTCCAAGTCGGGCGCGGACGTCAGCGGCATATTGGCTTTTATGGGCGCATATGAGAGCGTGTTCGCGCTCAACGACTTGATGATGCTCAGAGAGGCCAACAACAACATCAACCGTGGAGTAAACTGTTCGCTCGCCAATATGGACAAGGCTCAGCGCGCGGCGACGGAGCTGATCGAGGCGGCGCGCGCGCTGAAAGAGAGCGGCGAGTGGGCGCGGCTCGACGACAAACTCAAAGAAGTCTGCGAGGCGCGCGAGGCGCACCCCGATCTGACGATGAGCCAGCTCGCACAGCGGCTGGGGATAAGCAAGAGCGGACTCAACCACAGGATACAGAAGATTTTGAAGGAGGCACAGCGAGATGATCGAGAAGCAAACGGGGATTGACGCATTCGACGCAGAGAGAGAAGACGAGCTCTTGCTCGACGCGTTGGACGAAGAGGACGAGGAGGAAGACCTCGAAGACTATCCCGTCTATTCTTCCGACGGCTCCGATTCTCGCCCGACGAAGCAGAGCAAGCTTTCGCAATCCGAGCTGATCAAGAAGACGATCGAAGAATTCGCTCCGCACTTCAAGGACTATGAGCGCGAGATCAAGCCGTTTGTGCACTTGCACGTCCACTCCGAGTTCAGCTTGCTGGACGGCGCGATCCGTCTCGTGACGCCCAATCACAAGGCGTTCCCTCTGCTCGGCATCGTCGCCGACAAGGGCATGCCGGGCGTCGCGATCACCGATCACGGCAACATGTTCGGCGCCTTCTATCTTTACAACGGCTGCAAGAAGTACACGACGGGAGAGAAGGGCTTCCCCAAGCGCAAGATCAAGGGGCTCGTCGGCAGCGAGTTCTACATCGTCGACGACATGCATTCGCACGCGTTCGAGCAGCAGCGCTACCACATCATCTTGATCGCGAAAAACAACACAGGCTACAAAAATCTTGTTCAGCTCAGCAGTCTTTCCTATCTGGAAGGATTCTATGTCAAGCCGAGGATAGACCTCGATCTGCTGCGCAAGCACAGCGAGGGAGTCGTCTGTCTGTCGGCGTGCATCGCAGGCAAGATCCCCCAACTGCTTTTGCGCAACGACTACGAGGCGGCGAAGGAGCACGCCATCGAGTTGCGCGACATGTTCGCCCCCGGAGATTTCTACATCGAATTGCAGGACCACGGGCTGAAAGAGGAGCACGAAGTCCTCGGCAAACTCGTCAAGATCGCCAAGGAGATAGGCGTCAAGGTCGTCGCGACCAACGACGCGCACTATACCGAGCGCGAGGACGCGAAGATGCACGATCTGTTGCTCTGCATACAGACCAACAAGTCCGTGGACGACCCGACGCGCCTGAAATTCAAGGGCGATCAATATTATCTCAAGACGTTCGAAGAGATGATGGAGACGTTCAGTTGGTGTCCCGAGGCGGTCACCAACACGGTCGAGGTGTTCGAGAAGTGCAACGTGACGATCGACAAACAGGATCTCCAGCCCCCGTACAAGCCTGCCGACGGATCCACGTCGCCCGAATATCTGCGCAAGCTCGCCTACAAGGGGCTTGAAGAGCGCTACGGCACGATCACCGACGAGATCAGACAGCGGGCGGAGCACGAGCTGTCCGTCATCATAGGCAAGGGTTTTGCCGACTACTATCTCGTCGTCTGGGACTTCATCAACTATGCGCGCACTCACGGCATTCCCGTCGGTCCCGGCAGAGGCTCGGGCGTCAGCAGTATCGTCGCATATGCGATCCACATCACCAACGTGGATCCGCTCAGATACAATCTGCTTTTTGAGAGATTCCTCAATCCCGAGCGCGAGTCTCCTCCTGACTTTGACGTCGACTTTTGCTACGAGCGCAGGGGCGAAGTCATTGAGTATGTCACCGAGAAGTACGGACACGACAAGGTGTGCCAGATCCTCGCCCTCGGCACGATGAAAGCGAAGGCGGCGATCCGCCGCGTCGCGAAGGCGTACAACATCCCGTTCGGCGACGTCAGCAAGATCAACAAGGTCATCCCCAACAACCCCAAGTCCACGCTGCGCACCATCTTCTTCAAGAGCGATTCCGAGGAGGAGCGCAAGCTCTATTCGCCCGAGGCGGCGGAGATCTACAACACGGATCCGCGTATGCGCGAAGTCATCGACATGGCGTTCAAGGTCGAGGGCGTGCCGATCAACTGTTCCAAGCACGCCGCAGGCGTCGTCATCTGCAAGGAGACGATCTCGGACTATGTTCCCCTTCAAGTCAACAAGGGCGACGTCACGACTCAGTTCCAAAAACAGGAAGTCGAGGACATGGGCATGTTGAAGATGGACTTCCTCGGGCTCAAAACGCTGACAGACGAGTCCAAGGCGCACCAATATGTGCTGGAAGACTACGGCGTGGACGTCGACTTCTCCAAGCTGGGTTACGACGATCCCGAAGTCTACAAACAGATCAGCAGCGGCGACACGGACGCGGTGTTCCAGCTCGAATCCGAGGGAATGAAGAAGTTCATGAAGGAGCTGCAGCCGACCTGCCTCGAAGACGTCATCGCGGGCATCTCGCTCTATCGCCCCGGACCGATGGACAGCATCCCTGCGTACATCAAGTCCAAGAAGAATCCCGAGAACATAGTCTACAAGAGCGAAGTGCTCAAGCCGATACTCGAAATGACATACGGCTGTCTTGTCTATCAGGAGCAAGTCATGCAGATCTCGCAGTTGATCGCGGGCTATTCGCTCGGCGCGGCTGACGAGCTCAGGCGCGCGATGGGCAAGAAGGACCCCGAGGGGATGAAAAAACAGCGCGACATCTTTATGAACGGCGCGCCAGGCAAGCCTGCGGAGATAGGTTCCAACGGCATAGTCATCCACAAGGAGAAACCGAGCATCCCGGGCGCGATCAAGCTGAACATCGTGCCGCCCGAAGTGGCGTCCGCGGTATTTGACGAGATGGCGAACTTCGCCAAGTACGCGTTCAACAAGTCGCACGCGGCGGCATATGCGGTGCTGGCATACGAGACGGCGTACTACAAGCGATACTACAATCTCGAGCTGATCACCGCCGTCATAAACAACCGCATCACCGACGCCGAAGAAGTCAAAAAATATCTGCTGCAGCTCCGCGACAGAGACGTGGAGATCCTGCCTCCCGACATCAACGAGAGCATGGTCGCGTTCAAGGTCGTCGGCAAAAAGTTGCGTTACGGACTGAGCGGCATCAAGAACGTCGGCGCCGACGCGATGAGGCTCCTCGTCGAAGAGAGGGAGAGAGGAGGCAAATACAAGAGCGTGATGGACTTGCTGACGAGGCTCGGCAAGGGCGTGATAGACAAGCGCATTATGGAGAGCTTGATCAAGGCGGGAGCCTTGGATTGCTTCGGACATCACCGCTCGTCGCTCATGGCGTCCTATGAGCAGCTTATGGACATCGCCAACAAGGACGCAAAGAGCAGGGAGATGGGGCAGATCAGTCTGTTCGACATCCTCGCCGACAACGGCGGCGGCGATATGGCGCCCGAAGACGACATAGTCGAGATGCCCGAATACAACCAGCGCGTCAAGCTCGCGTTGGAGAAAGAGGTGCTCAACATATACATCTCGGGACATCCTCTCGACGACTACAAGGACAAGCTCCGCAAGGAGCCGTTCACGCTCGCTCCGCTCGCCGACTATATCGCCAAGTTCCGCAAGAACGCGGCTGCCGACGCCGACAGCGACGAGAGCGCGGAAGACAGCGACGACGCCGAGATGCTGTCCGTCGAGAAGGCGTTCAACAACCGCAAAGTCTCGCTGTGCGGCATAATGCAGAACGTGACCAAGAAAAAGACCAAAAAAGAGACGATGATGGCATATGCCGATCTCGAAGACCTCTATTCTTCGATACAGCTGCTGTTCTACACTCGTTCTTATGACAGACTGCGCGATATGCTCGTCGAAGACTCGATCGTCCGCGTGAGCGGCAGGCTCGCGTTCGACGACCGCGACGGCGTCAAACTGATCGTCGAGGACCTCGAAACGTGGGACGGCGGCGACGACGACGCGGAGGAAGAACAGCTCGATCCCGATCAGCCGCAAAAGGTGCTGTGCCTCAAAGTCGAGTCTATGCAGGAATGGGAGCGTTTGGAGGGAGAGATAGGCAGATTCTTTGACAACAACAGGGGCAGGAGCAGCGTTTGTCTGCAAGCGGGGCGCGAGCTTTGGAAGCTCGGCGACAAGGGAGTGGATTTGTCGGGCAACCTCGTCAACCAGCTCAAAGCGGTGCTCGGGCCTGCCAACGTAAAGGTCATCGAAAAGAAGCAGAACAATTGAAATGCTGTCAAATATTTGGCTTTTGCGCGGATATTTGATATAATGGCTTTGTTTGAGGTGAGATATGGACGAAAGACAATTCGACAGCGACGAATACATCGTCATCAAGGCGCTTGCCTCTCCGGTGCAGATCATAGGTCTGACGAGAGGCGATTATACCAAACCCCACCACACCGAGAACCTCGACAAGAACGAGGTCATCGTCATGCAATTTACCGAAAAGACCTCCGCGATCAAGATAAGGGGAAAGGCTGAGATCTATACCAAACACGGAGTGGTCAACAGCGGAGAATGACCAAAGGCGTATGAAAAGAATAGGTATTTTGACAAGCGGCGGCGACGCCCCGGGCATGAACGCCTGCATCAGAGCGGTCACGCGTTATGCGATCTACAACGGACTTGATGTCTACGGCGTCGAGAGAGGCTATGTAGGGCTCATCCACAACAACATCTTCCAGATGAACAAGCGCAGCGTTTCCGACATCATCCAGCGCGGCGGCACCATCCTCAAGACTGCGCGCAGCGAGGAGTTCAAGCAGCGCGAATACATCCAGCAAGCCGTCGACAACATGGAAGCCTACGGCATCGAAGGACTCGTCGTCATCGGCGGTGACGGCAGTTTCCGCGGCGCCAAAGATCTCTATGACATGTTCGGCGTCAAAGTCGTCGGCATCCCCGGCACGATCGACAACGATCTCGCCTACACGGACTTCACGCTCGGCTTTGACACGACCGTCAACACCGTGCTCAACGCGATCAACAATTTGCGCGATACGATGACTTCGCACGACAGAGTCTGCATCATCGAAGTGATGGGACGCAAGTGCGGCGACATAGCGCTCTATGCCGGGCTCGGCGGCGGCGCGGAGATCATCCTCGTGCCCGAAGAGCCGTTCGATCTCTCGGCAGTGGTCAAGAGCATCAAGCTCAATCAGCGCATAGGCAAGACTTCCGACATCATAGTGCTCGCCGAGGGCGTCTGCAAGGCGGAAGAGCTCAAAGCTCAGCTCAAAGAGAACGGCGTCACCGGTTCCATCAAGACGACGACGCTCGGATACATCCAGCGCGGCGGCAATCCCAGCAACCAAGACCGCACGCTTGCCGCGGAATTCGCGATCAGGGCGGTGGACTTGCTGCTCGCCGACAAGGGCGGCAGAGTCGTCGGCATACGCAACAACAAGATCGTCGACGAGGACATCGCCGAGGCGCTCGCGATGGAGCGCAAGTTCAACGACGACCTCTACAAGAAGTCGCGCATACTCAGTCTTTGACACACACCGTAAATACGGAATACTATACATCCCAAGGAGGATAAACACATGGAAAAATTGGTCGGAGCCTGCCTGTTCGGTCAGTCCGGCGGCCCCACCTCGGTCATCAACTCGTCGGCAGCCGGCGTGTTCACCGAGGCGCTCAAGCAGGACTGCATCACCGCCGTCTACGGCGCAGCTCACGGTATCAGAGGCGTACTCGAAGAGAAGTTCTACGATATGTCCCAAGAGGACCCCAAGGAGCTCATGCTGCTCAAAAACACTCCGTCGTCCGCGCTCGGCTCGGTCAGATACAAGCTCAAGCCCGAGAAGATCGACGACACCGACTACAAGAGATTGCTCGAAGTGTTCAAGAAGTACAACATCCGCTATTTCTTCTACAACGGAGGCAACGACTCCATGGACACCTGCAACAAGGTCAGCAAGTACATGAAGAAGTCGGGCTGGGACTGCCGCGTAATCGGCGTGCCCAAGACCATCGACAACGACTTGTTCGGCACCGATCACTGCCCCGGTTACGGCAGCGCCGCAAAGTACGTCGCCACGACGATCATGGAGCTCAAGCTCGACGCCAACGTCTATGACACTCCGATGATCACCGTCGTCGAGATCATGGGCAGACACGCCGGCTGGCTCACCGCGGCGGCAAGCCTCGCCAATTACAAGGGCCTCGGCGCCGACCTCATCTATCTGCCCGAGATCCCGTTCTCCGTGGACAAGTTCAAGGAGGATGTCAAGGCTGTTATGGCGAAGAACAACGGCAAGTGCATGGTCGCCGTTTCCGAAGGCATTTCCGACGACAAGGGCAACTTGATCGCCGAAGTCCTCGCAGGAGGCAACCTCGCCAAAGATTCGTTCGGACACGCTCAGCTCGGCGGCGTGGGCGCAGCTCTCGCCAATATGTGCAAGAACGAGTTCGGCTGCAAGACGAGAGCCGTCGAGTTCTCTTTGATGCAGAGATGCGCGGCGCACCTCGCGTCCAAGACCGACGTCGAAGAGGCGTTCAAGGCCGGCGCTGCCGCCGTCAAGTACGCAGTCCGCGGCACGACCGACAAGATGGTCATCCTCAAGAGAGACATGAGCAGTGGCAAGTACAAGTGCAAGATCGGCGTGATGAGCGTCGCCAAGGCTGCCAACACCGAGAAGAAGGTCCCGCCCGAATGGATCGTCAACAACGTCACGATGCTGTCGCAGGACTCTGTCGATTACGCTCTGCCCCTCATCCAGGGCGAGTGCAAAGCTCCGCTCGAAGACGGACTTCCCAGATTCGCGAAGCTCAAGAAAGTGCTTGTAAAGTAAAAAAAGACAGAGCCGAAGGCGTTTTGCCTTCGGCTTTTTCATGCTCTTTTTTTGGTCGCCGCAAGAGGCGATTTTTTCGTGCCCGTGTCGATAGGATCAATCGTACTTGTATCCTGTCTTGTCCTCTACGTATTGTCTTGCCAGCTCAAAGAACTTGCGGCTGATCGGGCGCAGATAGTGCCACAGATGGAAGCAGTGCTCGCCTGCGCCCTTGGCGCGATAGACGCGATAGGGGATGCCGAGCTCGTCGAGGCGGCGGAACAATATCTTTTCGTTGCCGCCGACAAAGGCGTCGAATCTGCCGTATGCGATCATCACGTCGGGAGGGAAGTCCTCGCGGATGAAGTTGACGGGATTGAGCAGATCATAGTCCTTGAAGTCGCGGATGTGCTTGCGGCCGTATCCCGTCATTTCGAGATACATCTTGTCGGAGAAGACGATCTTCGCCATGCTGTCGGGATCGTAGGCTCCGCAGACCAGCATGCCGCCCTTGAAGCGCAGCGGCAATTCGACCGCGCCTATCCGCGCTTTGACTTCGGGATCGTTTTGGATCGCGAGGATGAGGCAGGCGAGCTGACCGCCCGCGCTGTCGCCCGTGATCAGCACGTTGGACAGATCGAGGGCGTAGTCGTCTGCATGATCGCAGATCCACTTGAAGCAGGCGAAGAGATGCTTTACGCATTCGGGATATTTGAAGCGCGGCGACAGTCCGTAGTTGGGGGAGATCACGAACAGCCCCATATCGGCGAACGCGCGGTTGAGACCTCTTCTCCAATATTTGTCGCCGGTGATCCAGCCTCCGCCGTGGACGTCGACGAGCACAGGAAACTTCTTCCTGCCTTTGAGCGGCGGATAATAGACGTCGAGCTTGCAGACGTCGGGGAGCGAGGGATCGTAGACGATGTCCTTTTCGACGGCGATGCTGTGTTTGGTACGCACGTTGTTGGTGAACACGTCCTTGAATCTGTCGTCGAAATCAAAGGCGATCTTTGCGATGTTCATATCAGCCTCTCAGCGCTAGCAGCGCGTCTCTGTCGACGACTTTGCCGCCGAGCACCGTCATTGCGATCGAGAAGTCGTCGTCAAAGACGTTGAAGTCGGCAAGCATGCCCGCTTGCAGATCGCCTCTGTCTTTGAGCCCGATCAGCTTGGCGGGGACGAGCGTTGCCATCGACAGCGCGTCTTGGGCGTCGTAGCCCTTTGCGATCAGCCTTTTCGCCATAGCGGAGATCGGGGTGACGGAGCCGGCATAGGTGTTCTCGGAAGGGAGCACGGCGACGCCGTCTTCGACGCGGATGGACTGTTTGCTCTCGCCTGCGCCGATGTAGTAGTCGCCTTCGGGCATTCCTGCGACGCTAAGCGAGTCGGAGACGAGGCAGATGCCTTCGCTGCCTTTGAGCTTGAAGATCATCCCGAACAGCGGATCGGGGACGTGTCTGTCGTCGGCGATCACCTCGTCGGTGAGACGGCTGTCGATCAGCCCGACCTCGGTGAGTCCGAGGTGCTTTTTGGGATTGTCGCGGCGCGACGGACGCGACGTGCAGTTGTACATATGCGTGACGGACGACGCGCCTGCGTTCACGCAGGCATAGATCTCGTCGTCGATCGAGTTGTCGTGGCCGAGAGAGATCTGCACGCCCTTTGCGGCATATTTCGCGGTGAAGACGTCGGCGCCTCTCACGTTGGGGGCTATCGTCACGCGCGTGACCGCGTCGAGATTGCCTTGGACGAACGAGTCGTCGTCAAGCGGCGAGATCAACAGCTTGGGCGGATGCGCTCCGGCAGCCTTTTGGGACAGATACGGCCCTTCGAGGTGCGCGCCGATGATGCGCGCGTAAGGCGACTTGTCGCGATAGGCGCGTATGCACGCGACTGCGCCGTTTATGTCCTCGGGCGCGGCTGTCATCGTCGTGGGGCAGTAGGACGTGATGCCCGTGTAGAGGTGATAGGCAGAGATCGTCGCAAGGCAGGCTTCCGTCGCCTCCATGCAGTCGTGTCCCCAGCCGCCGTGCGTGTGTACGTCTATGAATCCTGCCGCAACGGCTTTGCCGCGGCAGTCGACGATCTCGCCGCGTTCGGCGTCCCCGACAGAGACGATCTCGCCGTCCTCGACGACGATGTTGCGATTTTGCTCAAACTTGCCGCCCACGAGAGGGCGGACGTTCTTGTATGTAACGATCATAAGTTGTTTCTCCTTACTTCGTCGTATTGGTCGACGTTTTTCCAAATGTATTCGCTCTTTTTGCGCGTGAAGATGCCGGGATCCGTCAGCTTGTCGCCGGCATACGCGACGCCTATCGAGTCCATCAGGGCCTTGTGCGCGTCCCAGCGTTTGCGGAAGTCGGACAGGCTCTTGCGCGCTCTGTCCGTCCACGCGCTCTCCGCCATCGCGCACATCCTCGGGAAGAGGTTGAAGTCGAGCTTGAGTCTGTCATAGACCCACTCCGACCACAGCAGCATCTCGGCGCCTATGACTCCCGCGTCGCTGCCGGGAGAGCCGAGCACCGACGTCGGCTCGTAACAATAGGTCTTTTTGAGCGGTGTCATGCAGTATGGCCGCGACGCATAATATCTGTCCGCCGTCGCGACGATGACGCGCCGCCCCTGCGAGACTTCCGTTGCGAGAGCCTTGGGATCTATGTGATCGAAAACTTCGAAGATAGCATGTTTGCGCACGCCGCGCAGCAGCTTTTCGGACCAGATGACGGGCGTCTTGCCGCGCTCGCGCAGCAAGTCCGCGACGCGGTTGACGAACAGCGGCAGCAGTTCTTTTATGTCGCCGAGCCCGTTGCGGACGACGGCTTCGCGGCAGTCTGAGCATGTCTTCCATTCCTGCTCCGCAGGCTCGTCCGCACCTATGTGGAAGAGCGGAGAAGGGAACAGCTCGCACCATTCGTCGACGAGCTTTGCGGCAAAGTCGTAGGTGCTGTCCTTGCCCGGACATACCGATCTTTCCGTGTTGCCGAAGGTGGTGGACACGTCGGTCTTTTCGCCGTGACAGCTCAGATCGGGATAGGCGGCGAGGATGGCGGTGCAGTGCGACGGCATATCGAGCTCGGGAACGATCTCGATGTTGCGCTCGCGCGCATATTCCACGATGTGCCTGATCTGTTTTTTGGTATAATATCCCGACGACGCTATGCCCGTAAATTTGTCTGACCGCTTGCCGCCGACCTGAGTGTCGTTGCGGCGCGACGCGACCGTCGTCAAAAGAGGGAAAACGTCGCTCTCGACGCGATAGCCCTGATCGTCGGACAGGTGCCAATGCAGTACGTTGAGCTTGTAGAGACACATCAAGTCGAGCAGACGCTTGACTTCGGTCTCGCCGAAGAAGTGACGGGCTTCGTCCAGCATCACTCCGCGATAGGCGAAGCGCGGCGAATCGTCGATGTGACAGCACGGGCAGGACGCATACATGGTCTTGTCGTCTCTGTCCGTGCGCAGCATTTGGCGCAGCGAGACGAGGGCATACGTCCATCCGGGCATCCCCGAGGCGGTCATGATCAGCTTGTCGCCGTCGGCGTCGATGCGATAGCTCTCTTTGGGGAGCAGCGCGTCTTTTTCGAACTTGATCGCGACTTTGCCCGAGTCGGAAAAGCGTATCGTAGGGCAGAACTTGGACAGCATATTGCGTACCATCTGTTCCGCCGGACGCGCTTCGTCGCAAGCCGAGACGGCGACTCCGCCGTCAAAGGTGAGGTCGCCCCCGTATATCTCTTCCGAATTGGGACGGGGGATGATGTTGAGCATGATACTCCTCCTGCCGCAGAGCGGCTTGTAACATTATTATAAAACGCGCGCATAAATATGTCAAGAGCGCGCAAAAGGTGGCGGCGAAAAGGGTGCGACGGCAAGATCGTCGACAAAATCTTGTATTGTATGACAAATCGGTGTTGCGATCGAGGCTCGCCTAACGACGTAAAGTGTCGAAAAACCTTACGCGCGCGCACGCGCGCGCGAAGTATTGACTTTCAAAACCCGTTGAGTTAGAATGTAGGCACCGAAAGGGGAGGCAGAATATGAAAACAATGAGTAAAGAAAGAAGTTGCCGAGGCGTCTCGGCGGTCGGCAAAGGGGTGCGGAAAGCTCCCGAAAGACATCGCAATGAAGAACTTTATCGTCTTGTCGCGCACTATCGGCGAACGCGCACGATCGCAAGACGCGTGCCCAATTTCGAGCAAGAGTGCGCCCATCTCGACGCGGCGCTCGCAAAGGCGCTCTATTATAGCGTCATCGGCAAGTACGGAGCTTGAAGCGTTCGCAGTGCGGAAACAGGGGCGCGCCGCGCGCTAAGGCGACAAAAAAGTGCAAAAAACTGCACATTTTTGTTGACTTGAAGCTATTCCGTATTGTATAATCTAATTAAGAACGGGGCGAGGTGATCGCCCCAATTTTGTTTTTCGGATGGTGTATCATGTTTGCAGAAGAAAAGGACTTCATCGTAAAAGAGCTTCACAAGGCGGCAGTCATGTATTGCGGCACGGAGAGGACGTTCAAGGTTTCCCAAAAGAGCGCCTATGATCTCGTGACCGACATCGACACGGGCGTGGAGAGCTCGCTGCTCAGAGCGATCAGGCTCAACTTTCCCGACGACACCGTCATCAGCGAGGAGAAGTATCCGCGCAACAAGTTCGACGACCGCACATGGGTGCTCGATCCGATCGACGGCACGTCCAATATGGTCCACGGTTCGCCGCTGTTCGGTTTGCAGGCGGCTTTCTGCATAGAGGGCGAAACGGTTTTGAGCGCGATCAATCTGCCCAAGCTCGGCTTTGAGCTCTATGCGATCAAGGGCGAGGGCGCATACATCAACGGCAAGCGCATACAGCTCAAGGACTTCGATCCGACTTGCAGCACCGTCAGCTTCGGCGATTTCAGCCACAAGGCGGTGCGAGTCGCCAAGTCGCAGGCGAGGGCGATGCGCAGGCTCATCCCCGCTTTGGGCAAGATGAGGATGTTCGGCGCGGCGTGCGTCGACTTTTCGTTCGCGGCGGCAGGCTATACGGACGGAGCGGTGCTGTTCGCCAAGAAGCCGTGGGACGTGCTCCCCGGCGTCTTGATCTGCCAAGAGGCGGGACTCAAAGTCACCAATTTGGAAGGCGAGGACTACAAGCCCGGCGACTTCGGAGTGCTTGCGCTCCGCGAAGAGGTCTATGACGCGGTCAAAGCCGCGATCGATCTCAAAGATTGAGTTTTTTCGGTGCCGCAGGCGGTTGTCTGCGGCACTTTTCCAAGTGATGGACAGACTTTTCGACAACTCAGATCTCACACGTTTTCGGCACTGCCCGACGCTTTTTGTCAGGGCGGCGACGTCTTCGGCGCCCGATTCAGAGGCGTCTGAATACCGCCGCAGTCAATACGCTTTGCTCAAAGAGCAGCTGCTTGCGCTGCTCGGCGACGGAGAGGACTGCGCCGCCGATACGCCCGAGCAGTCGTTCGCGAAGTTTCGCGCGGCGGCGGAGCGCGGAGTTAAGGCTTTCAACAACGTGACGTTCGTCGACGGCAGCTTTTGCGCGAGCGTGGACGCTGTCCGCGACCGCGGCGAAGGCTTGGAGTTTTTCTACACCAAGACGACGCCCAAGGCGACCGACAGCGCCGTCGCCAAGGCGGCGTACATCGACGCCGTCGCGAGCAAGAGCGGCTATCCTCCGATCTCGATCTCCGTCGCGGTCTGCAACCGCAGCTATGTCCGCAGGGGAGCGATCGTGCCCGACAAACTGTTCAAGCTCGTGGACTTGAAGCCTCGCGTCGAAGAGGCGCGACGGGTCGTCGAAGACTTTTTCGCCAACGCGGAGAGACTCGTCAAGGAGCCGATCACATGCGATATGGCAGTCAAGTGCGAGCGCCCCGACAAGTGCGAATATTATGCCGAATGCGCCGCCGTGCCGCGGCCGTGCATGCTCGACTTTCACGGCATCGACGGCCCGACGACCTACAAGCTGTTTGCGTCGGGATGCAAGAGCTTGGACGACTTGCTCGACAACGCGCACCTGCTCAAACCTGCGCAGGCGGCGATGGTCAGGATGTATCTGACGGACGACAAGCTGCACATAGACGAGCAGCGCGTGCGCGCGTTTTTGGAAAAACTGCACTATCCTATGTGCTTTCTCGACTTCGAGGCGTGCCAGCCGGCGCTGCCGCTCTACAACGGCACGCGGCCGTTCATGCAGATCCCTTTTCAATATTCGCTCCATGTCAAGCGCACGCAGTATTCCGAGCTCGAACACTACCAATATTTGCCCAAGAGAGGCGAGGATCCGCGCCCCGAGATCGCGCGGCGGCTCAGCAATCAGATACCGCACGCCGCGAGCGTTGTCGTATTTTCCAAGGGGCTTGAATGCAAGGTGCTGGGCACTCTCGCCACAAGATACAGGACGTTCGGACACAAGCTCTCGCTTGTGCGCAACGGCATTGCCGATCTGCAAGAGCTGTTTGCGTCGAGGGCGATCTATTCGCGCGCGATGCTCGGCTCGACGTCGCTCAAAGCCGTCTATCCCGCGCTCTTCCCCGGGGACAAGAGTTGCGACTATTCCATACTCGACGTGCGCAACGGAGCCGAGGCGATGCGGCTGTTCACGAGGGCGCAATACGCAGACGCGGAGGAATGCGAGCGCTTCTATCAATATCTGTATACCTATTGCGGCAAAGACACGCTGTCGCTCGCGAGAATGGTGACGATGCTGGTTGCGGTGACGGGCGCGCAAGTCGGACAGAGGAAGAGCCATCGCAAGCGCAAGAAAAAGGTTGAGCAGAAGGAAGAAGAGACCGTCTGATCGATCAAAAACTCGATACATATCGCAAAAAGCTCCGCAGATGCGGAGCTTTTGGTTTGCAATATCATAGACGAATTGCTCAGAGGATCTTGGACAAGAACTCTTGCAGTCTCGGATGCTGCGGTGCGCCGAACAATTGCTGCGGCGGCGCGTCCTCCTTGATCTGTCCGTCGTCGACGAAGAGCACTCGCGTCGCGACTTCTTTGGCAAAGCCCATTTCGTGAGTGACGATGACCATCGTCATGCCGTCGTCGGCGAGCTCTTTGATGACTTCGAGCACTTCGCCGACCATCTCGGGATCGAGCGCGCTCGTCGGCTCGTCAAACAGCATCACGCGCGGATTCATCGCCAGCGATCTGACGATCGCGATGCGCTGCTTTTGCCCGCCCGACAGCGTGGAAGGATAGACGTCTGCCTTGTCGAGCAGTCCTACGCGCGCCAACAGCTTGCGCGCCGTCGCCTTTGCGTTCTCGACGATCTCGAGCTTGCTCGGCAGTGCGGCAAGTCCTGACTTTACGTCCTCGCCTTTGAGCTTGCGCATCAACAGCTTGCGGCGTTCCGCCTTGACGTCTTTGAGGTTGAGCGAAACGGGCGCGAGAGTGATGTTCTCGATCACGGTCAGGTTGTTGAACAGGTTGAAGTGCTGGAAGACCATGCCCATATTGCGGCGGTGTTCGTCAATGGACTTGTTTGTCTTTTTCATCGCCGCGGCGTGTGCCTTTTTGGCAGCGACGTATTCGCTCTTGGCTTGCGCCTTCTTCGCGATCAGCTCGGAGAGCAGGGCGGCGTCTTGGTTGTGCTTCGCCTCGGCGCGCTTTTGCTTGATCTTCGCGTTCACCGCGGCGAGCATCGCTTTGAGCTCCTCGATTTCGGCGGCGAGTCTCTCGCAGTTGACGCTTGCCTCGTCTACCTCGGCGCTGTCGGCGCTGCCGGCGCGTGAGGCGCGCAACTTTGCAAGTTTTTGCTTGGCGCGCGCGTCAGTCAAGGCGTCCTGCGTCTTGGCGAGCTCGTCTTTGAGCCGAGCCGCCTCTTGTCTGTGCTCCTTTACCTCTTGAGAAGCGTTGCCCGATTTGAGATCTTTGATCTCGGCGACGACCGCGTCGAGCGCGTCGCGCTTGGCGAGCATCTCGCTCTCGAACAGCACCGAGCCGTCCACGGTGACGGTGCCGCCCGAAGGCAGTTCGAGCAGATTGAGACAGCGCAAGAAGGTGCTCTTGCCGCTGCCGGAGGGACCGATGACGGCGACCTTTTCGCCTACGCGGATGTCGCAGTCTATGCCTTTGAGCACGTCTTTGGCGCCAAACCTCTTGGTCAGGCCGCGTGTAGAGATCAATATGTCGCTCATCTCAGATCGCTCCTCCTCAAACGCTTTTCTATCTTGGAAAGGATAAAGCTCATCACGAGCACCGTCACGAAGTAGACGATCGCGGCGTAGATATACGGCGTGATGACATTGTAGGTGTAGTTGACTATGTTCCTGATCTCGGTGAAAAACTCGGCGACGCCGATGACGAGCGCGACCGAGGTATCCTTGACGAGTGTGATCGCCTCATTGCCGAGAGGGGGAATGATGCTCTTTGCCGCCTGCGGCAGCACGACCGAGAACATCGTCTTGCGATAGCTCAAGCCGAGCGCTCTGCCTGCTTCCATCTGTCCCTTGTCCACGCTGAGGATGCCCGAGCGTATGATCTCGGACACATAAGCCGCGGAGTTGAGTCCGAAGCCTATGACGGCGATGATATAGGGCGTCACCGACGCGGAGAAGAACGTTACTCCCGCGAAGACGACGAAGTAGATGATGAACAGCTGGACGGTGAGAGGAGTGCCGCGGAAGATCGCGACGTACACCGTGGAGAGTTTGTCAAAAAAGACCGCAACGGCATTGTTTTTTGGGACGACCTTGCTGATCGCGAGCAGCGTGCCCAGCACGATGCCGATCAGCAGTGCGCCGACGGCGATGAACAGCGTCCAGCCGTACGCACTGCACAATGTCTCGAATGCGGCTTTGTTGAAGATGACCGAGAAGTCGAATTTCATATGTCCTCACGAAAAGACAAGTCGAGGGATCTCCTCGGCTTGTCTCGGGTTGTTGTGTTGTTAGACTCCTTCGGGAGTGCCCTCTTCGGAGAAGTATTTGTCGGTGATCTCGTCCCAAGTGCCGTTGTCTTTCAGCGTTTGGATGGCGTTGTTGATCCACTCGGCGAGAGCGGAGTTGCCCTCTGCGACCGCGAACGCATATTCGTCGTCAAAGACAGATTGGTCGAGGATCTTGACGTCGCCGTCTCTCGACGCGACGATGGACATAGCGGGCATCTTGTCGAGGATGACCGCGTCGACGGAGCCGTTGGCGAGAGCCTGCACGGCTTCGGCTGCAGTGCCGTAGGGAGTAACGACGCTCGGCTCGCCGAGGATGAAGCCTCCTTCGCCGTCGCTTGCCCATTCGGGATCGAGTTGGGCGAGCAGATGGCCGACGGTGCCGCGCTGAGCGCCGACGACTTTACCTTCGAGATCCATAGCGTTGGTGATGGAAGTCTCGTCGCTGCGGACGATGATCATCTGAGAGCTGTCAAAGACGCCGTCCGAGAAGTCGACGGTCTTGTCGCGGGCTTCGCTGTAAGAAATGCCTGCCATGGCGATGTCGGCTTGACCCAGCGAGACTGCGGAAAGTACGGAGTCGAACTCCATGTCTCTGATCTCGACTTCTACGCCGAGCAACTCGCCGAACGCTCTGGCGATGTCCATATCCCAGCCTTGGAATTCGCTGCCGACCTTGTATTCGAACGGAGGGAACGCCGCATTGGTGGCGATGATCAGGACGCCGGCTTCTTTGATCTGCTCGGGAGTTCTGCCGGCAGAGGAGCAGCCTGCAAAGCAGGTGGCTACGCAGAGTGCGACGAGGACCGCCGCAACGATAACGATACTTTTCTTTTTCATAGTTGTTCTCCTCAAAAAGAATATGACAACATTATAGTGCGCTTCGCATATTTATGCAAGCAATTTGACGCACAAAAATTAAATCGGCATGAAAAACGTTATAACGTATGCGCGAAATGCATAAAGAGATGCATAAAGCGCAAAACATGGATAATTATGCGCTTTATGCAAAAATTATGCGTTAGACGAATTGGTTGCTCTCTCCGTCATAGCGATAGTCTACCGCGGCGAGAGCGCTCTCTATCTTCGCTTTGTCGACGCCTTCGGCGGCGCAAAGTTCGTCGAGAGAAGAGTAGCGGTCGCGCAACAGCATATTGATCGTTGAGAGCAAAATGATCGGATCTCCGGATATCTGCATATCGATATTATAACACACGCTCGCGGCCGACGCAACATGAAGTAAGGGATGAATTTTTATGCGGAAAAATGTCGCAAATATGCAAGCGCCGCACTCGCAAAACGCGACGGCAGTACCGTAAAGCCATGATCTCGACGCGAGAAGATAGGACGTTGCGATCGCCTCAAACAATGCGGCGATAAATGCAAAGAGAGGACCTTGACCGAGACGGTCGTGCGACGCCGCTCGCCTCAAACAAAACGGATCTCATGCCCAAAGCGATGATCGCGGCGTTGCAAAGAAAGGAGTTTCGCACTGCGGAACGAGCCGGGAGAAGACAAAAAAGGCGGCGTTCAAACGCCGCGATTTTTTGGTGCCCGTGCGCGTCAATACATATATCCTACTCCGTCAGAGTCGACGTTGCCGCACTGCGAGATCTTGGCCTGATACTTCTCTGTGTCGGCGACGTTTTTCTTGATCGAGAGGTTGCGGCAGCGGCTCGCGACGATCGCGGCTCTGCCGCAGTCTTCGAACTTGTTGCCGTATATGTCGGCGTCGTCGATCGCGGCGTCGCCTCCGCAGGACGGGGCGATCTCGATCGAGGTGTCGGGGCATTGGACAAAGCTGTTGCTCTCCGCCTGCACTTTGGTCGGGAGCCCCGCGCTGTCGCCCTTGCCCGTCGTGCATACGATCGCCTTGCCATCGATGTTGCGGAAGTTGCAATATTCCGCGCGCACAAAGCCCGACGTCGCAAAGGACAGTCCGCTGTCGGGCGAGCCGTAGAGCGTCGCGCGGCGGAAGAAGACGTCGGCGGTGTGCAGGCTCGTGTTCTCCGCTTTCAGCGTCGCCGCGTCCTCGGGGACGGGGGAATCGAACTTGACGGTGCGCGTCGTCTTGTCATAGTCGGCGACCGTCAGAGTCGCGACCCTGTTCATCGTGCCGTCGACAAAGGCGGCGACATCTCCCTTTTGGAAAGGAGAGAGCGCGGTCTTGGAGCTCTCTGCGAGCACGACGGAATCGCCGCTCGCAGACGCTATCGAATAGAGCGCGCCCTTGACGCTGACCGTATCGGACAGAGTTGCGGCGAGCCTGCAATCGGAGATGTACAGAGAGCCCGTGCACTCGATCGCTTCAAACGCGCTTGCGAGAGTGGCGACGCTCCTGCCCGTCTGCGCGCGGAGAGTGACGTCTTGCACGGTCACGTTCTCGCACATATCCGCCTTGATCGCGCTGCCGTGCGCGTAGCGTATCGCGATGTTGCGCAGAGTGATGTCCTTGCAGTTGATCAGCAAGATGCCGGGGCAGTCCTTGCCTTTGGCAAAGCGGATGTAGACGCAGTCTTTTTTGAGAGGGGACAGCCCCGAGAAGGCAAGTTTGACGGTGTGCATATTGCCGACCGTCGCGAGCTTGGACGCGCCTTTGAGCTTGGAGAGGGGATCGGAAGACTCGCGCTTGATGCTTTCGTCGGACAGATTGCGGCAAAAGACGGAGCTTGCGTCCTGTCCTGAGAGCAGATCGTGCTCTCCGCTGAATACGGACAGAGCGGAGCCGTTGAGCGACGGGGTGTACTCGCCGCCGATGCGCACTTCCGCGCTCGTCAGTCCCGAGTTGACGACGGTGAATTCGAGATATTCGGGATCGATCGTCTCGAGAGAGAAGTTCTCGATCAGCACGCGTTCGCACGCTTCGAGCACAAAGTAGTAGCCTCTGCCGTCCAGCTGCAAAGTCGCGCCGTTGCCGTCTATCGTGGCGTTGCGCAGCCCTCGGAATCTGACCGCCGCGCGGTCGCCGTCGGTCGGCTTGAAGCTCAGCGACTCCGTCGCGGAGCGGTAGGCGTTGCCCGACTTGGCGCGGGCGAGCTGTTCGATGTTCTTGAAGGAATATAATATCATAGAAAAATTGTACCATATCGCCGCGGCCGTGTCAATCCGCGGCGCAACCAAAAGGAGGCAAGCGAAAGGACGCAAAAACTCTCCGCGCGGCGGACAAGTCCAAAATGCGGCGAAAAGCAGATATCGACGCGCAAAAAGGCAGAAAACTGCGTATGCACACGGGAGAGATCGTTGCCGCGCGCCTCGAAACGCATTGTATGAGTCAAACTGCGCTCGGAGCGCAAGACCGTCGGGACTTGTTCGCGCGTAGAGATCGCTTGAAATGTCGGCGAATATAGACCGTCACAACGTTAAAGCTGCGCGCGCGACGAGCGAAGAGATCGGACAGAAAAACCGCCTAAGGGCGGTCAAACAAAAAAGCAGTCGCAAACCCGTGGGTAAACGACCGCTCTCTCCCAAGCTTTCTCCGTGGAGAAAGTAGCTTTAATTTACAACAGAAAGCGCAAGGTTGTCAATACTTTTGTGCAAAAAAATCGAAAATTCATCGATTTTCGGCATTATCTCCCGAATCCGCCGTCCACTCCGATGACTTGACCCGTGATATAGGACGCGTCGTCGCTCGCGAGGAAGTAGGCGAGAGCCGCGACGTCTTGCGCCGTACCCATCCTGCCCAGAGGGACGCGCTCCTCGACCAATTCGCGCTTTTCATCCTCGGACAGGCGCGCGTTCATATCCGTGTCGATCAGCCCCGGAGAGATACAGTTGACGCGCACACCCGACGGCGCCAGCTCCTTTGCCATCGCCTTGGTGAAGGCGATCACGCCGCCCTTTGCGGCAGAATAGACGCTCTCGCACGACGCGCCGACTTCACCCCAGATCGAAGCGACGTCGATCACGCAACCGCGCTTTTCGACCAGCGCGGGGACGGCGAGTTTGGTCATTGCGATCGTGCCGCCGAGATCGACGGCAAGAGTCCTCGCGATGTCTTTGTCGTCCGCGAACGACAGAGGCGACGTCGTCGAGATCGCGGCATTGTTGATCAGCACGTCGGGCAGTCCGAGCGTGTCGCACAGCGCGCGGTATGCGCTCTCGCATTGAGCGGGATCGCCTATGTCGGCTCTTTGCAGGCTTGCGAAACATCCGAGTTCGCCGAGCTCGCGGACAAGACTCGCCGCGTCGTCGTCCGCGCGCCGATAGACGCCGCCGACCGCATAGCCGCCGCGTGCGAACCTCAATGCGATCGCTCTGCCTATCCCTCGAGTCGCGCCTGTCACAAAAACAGTTTTCATACCGATATTATACAATTTGATTTGCGACATTGCAACTTATGTTGTATTATAAATGTATGGACAAGATCTTTGAGACTCTCCCCATGCCGCTGCGCGAAGCTCTTGCGGACGCAGGGATATCGACCCCCACCGCCATACAGCGCGACGCCATTCCGCCGATCGCGGATGGCAAAGACGTGATCGCTCTTGCTCCGACCGGCTCGGGCAAGACGCTTGCATATGTGCTACCCATTCTGTCGCATATTCGCGAAGAGGACGGCGTGCAGGCGCTCGTGCTCTGTCCGACGCGCGAGCTCGCGATGCAGATAGGCGAAGTCTTTCGCTCCGCACTGACTCACACGGAAGGGATACGCACCGCCGTCATCTATGGCGGAGAGAACTTCCAGCGCCAGCTTTACGCGCTGCGCAAAAAGCCGCACATTGTCGTCGGCACCGTCGGACGCGTGCTCGATCATATGGAGCGCAAGACGCTGCGGATAAAGGCTTTGCGCACGCTCGTGCTCGACGAGGGCGACGTCATGCTCAAAATGGGCTTTGTCGACGACGTGCGCAAAATAATGGCGCAGATCAACACGGGCAGGCAAAATTTGCTTTTTTCCGCGACGCTTCCCGACGAGATAGCCGCGCTGTGCAAAGAGATCATGCGCGAGCCCGTCAGGATAGGCGTCGCCGCAGGCGAGGACAAGCCCGACGTAGGGCAATACTATGTCGTCGTCGGCGACAGCAGGCGCGTTGCGTGCCTGCTCAAATTGGTCAAGCAAAGGAGATATGACAGATACATCGTCTTTTGCAACACGCGCTTTCGCGCCGAGAGAGTGCATCGCGCTCTGACGGCGATGGGCGAGAGCGCGCTGCTCATACACGGCGAGATGGACCAGCGCGACCGCACTCGAGCGATGGCGGCATTTCGCAAGGGCGAGGCGCATTGCCTTGTCGGCACGGACGTCGCCGCGCGCGGCATCGACATCCCCGACTTGCAGGCGGTGTTCAATCTCGATCCTCCCGGCGAGGCGGACGCCTACGTCCACAGGATCGGCAGGACGGCGCGCGCGTCGCGCCGCGGCGAGGCGTACACTTTTGTCGCGCCCGAGCAAGCGGTGCTGATCGGCGACTATGCGCGCAAGACGGGCGTCGTCTCCAAGCATCTGCAAGTCGATCTCGACGATTGCAAGACCTATTCGCTGCCCGTCGACAGCTCAGACAAGCACAATGTCCGCACTCGCGCCGAGGCGTCGGCGGCAGGCGAGCGATTTTTCCTCAACGTCGGCAAGCGCGATATGCTCGACAAGGCGACTCTGGCGAAGCTCGTGTCCGCGGTCACGGGCGTGCCGCCGTACAAGATCACGGACGTCAAAGTGCGCGACACCTATTCGTTCGTGCAGGTGACGGCGGACGCAAAGCACAAGATCGCCGCCCTCAAAGATCTCGATCTCGGCGGCAGAAAGGTGAACGTCCAAGTCGCAGACAGTTCCAAAGAATTTTCCAAGGGAGCCAAAGCCAAAGAGCGCGGCGCAAGACCCGATCTTGCCAAGAGAGAAGGCAAAGGCAAAGACGCGAAGGCGTACAAAGAAGGACGCAAGCCAAAGGCTCGCGCCCCAAGGCCGACGACCAAGAAGGGCAGATGACCCGACGCCGCTTTTGCGGCGTATTTTTTTTGCCGCAATGGCAACAATCGCGGTATGCGAGAGATTGTAAAAAAGCTGGACGCATGCCGCGCGCGGATAGCGATGCTGTGCGGCATGGACGTCATCGTCGTCGTAGATCACGGCAGGAACAAGGTGGAAAAATTTCGCGGCAAAGTCCGCGATCTCTATGACGCCGTCTTTACGGTGGCAAGCGGCGACAAGCTCAGCTGCTTTTCTTACAGCGACGTCTTGACCAAGAACGTGCGCTTCCTCAAACCGCGCGAGGGTTGAGCCGTTATCGGCGCTGCTCGCAGAAGCGCTTGGGCGTCACGCCGATGTATTTTTTGAAAGTATTGCCAAGGTGGCTTTGGGACGAAAAGCCCAAATATTCGCCGATCGCCGAGATCGACTTGTCCGTCGGCGACAGCAGCCGCGTCGCCTCGTCGATCTTGGCCGAGAGGATGAAGTCGGACAGAGTGGAGCCGCTCTCCTTCTTGAATTTTTCGCACAGATAGCCGCGGCTCATATACAGCGCGGCGGCGATATCGGCGATCGAGATCGGTTCGGACAGGCGGCGCAGATCCATATGCTGACCGCGCACTTGCCGCGCAAAAACACGATCAAAGACGAAGGCATCAAAGCGCTTGCGAAGCTGTTCGAAGTCGATTACCGCAAAGACTTTCTCAATTAATCGACGGGCAAACACTTTACCGTTCACCTCATAATTCTTCCGACAAACGTGCCTGTATGGGAAAGCGTGCAAGCGCGTTTTGTCTGTTTTTCGCGTCTTTTCGCCCAATTCCCGACCGCTCGGCGCCGTCCGTTCTTATTTTTGTCTGCGCCGCGCATAATAAGAGTAAATAAAAATAAACGCGCCCAAAGGTTGCACGATCCGCGGACGTGTAGTATAATCAAAATAATAACGGAGAAAGAAATGTCTCAAAAACAAATCAAATTTTCGCCGCCCGACATAGGGCAATCCGAGATCGACGAAGTAGTTGATACTTTGCGCTCGGGATGGATCACGACAGGTCCCAAGACCAAACTGTTCGAAAAAAGGATCGCGGAGTTTTGCGGCACCGAGCGCGCGGTCTGTCTGAACTCGGCAACCGCCGGATTGGAACTCATATTGCGTATCCTCGGTATAGGTCCCGGAGACGAGGTCGTGACATGTGCTTATACATATACGGCGAGCGCGAGTGTGATCGAACACGTCGGCGCAAAGATCGTGCTTTGTGATGCGGCGGCGGATTCGTTCGAAATGGATTATGACAAACTGCCGTCTTTGATCAACGAGAAGACGAAAGCGGTCATCGCTGTCGATTATGGCGGCAAGATGTGCGACTATGACAGACTCCGCGCCATACTCGATGCGGCAAAGGGCGTCTTCCGTCCGTCAAACGGTTTGCAGGAAGCGATCGGCAGGCATATATTGATAGCCGATGCCGCGCACAGTTTCGGGGCGGTACGCAAGGGAAAGATGAGCGGAGCGGATTCGGATTTTTCGTCATTCAGTTTTCATGCGGTGAAAAATCTTACGACTGCGGAAGGCGGCGCCGTGACGTGGCGGAACATTGACGGTGTCGACAATGACGAGCTTTACAATCGGTTCATGTTGTGGTCTTTGCACGGACAGAGTAAAGACGCGTTGGCGAAAAACAAGCCGGGAGCATGGGAGTACGACATCAAGATGTGCGGGCAAAAGTGCAACATGACCGACATAATGGCGTCGATCGGGCTTGCCCAGCTGAAAAGATACGATGGATTGCTTGCGCGTCGCCGTGAGTTGATAGGCAAATACGATGCGGCGATCAAAGGCAAGATAGGTGATGTATTGGAGCATTACGGAGACGATTTTGCGTCGAGCGGGCATCTTTATCCCGTGAGGATCTACGGCGCCGACGAAAAGATTCGCAACGCGGTCATAACCGCGATGGCGGAAAAAGGCGTGGCGACCAACGTACACTACAAGCCGCTTCCGATGCATACCGCATACAAAAATCTCGGCTTTGACATAAAAGATTTCCCGGTGGCATATGCGAAGTATGCCAATGAGATAACTTTGCCGCTACATACGCTTTTGAGCGACGAAGACGCCGGATATGTGATCGACTGTTTCCAAAGATCGCTGAAAGAGGTGCGAGGATGAACCAAACCGACGAGCAGACCACAGTCGACGAGCAGATCGCAGTCGACGCACAAAAAGCCGCCGAAGTGCAGGTATGCGACTTTGATGCACTGATGAAGAAAAAGCGCGCGGCTTTGTTTTTCAAACGCTGTTTCGACATTGCGGCGTCGTCGGTCGGATTGCTCTTTTTGACGATCCCGTTTCTTTTTATCGCGATCGCGATCAGGTGTTCGTCCAAAGGTCCCGTATATTTCCGTCAGGTACGAGTGGGCAAGGACGGCAAAAATTTCCGCATTTTCAAATTCCGCACAATGGTGACCGATGCCGAGCGCAAGGGTATGCAGATCACCGTCGGCAACGACGCCAGGATCACGAAGGTAGGCGCTATTTTGCGCAAAACCAAGATAGACGAATTGCCTCAGCTCATCAACGTATTGCTCGGACAGATGAGTTTTGTCGGACCGCGCCCCGAGGTGCCGCATTACGTCGAGATGTACGACGATTACCAACGCAATATTCTGCGTATAAAACCGGGGATCACCGAGCTGGCTTCGATCGTGTATCGCGACGAGAACGATCTTCTAGCCGTCAGCGACGATCCCGAAAAGACTTATATCGAAGACATTATGCCTAAAAAGATAGAACTCAATATGCAGTATATGCAAAAGATGAACGTCTTTTATGATATAAAACTGATATTCGCGACTTTTGCGGCGGTGTTGAGGTGAGTATGGAATACAGCATGCTGATGTCCGTTTACAAAAACACAAAGGCGTCCGAGTTGCGTCAGTGTCTTGACAGTGTTTTTGAGCAGGTGCCCGCCCCCAAGGAAATCGTCATCGTCGAAGACGGACCCGTCAGCGAGGACGTAGGGGAGTATCTCGCCGCCCTCGAAAGCGAAGGCAGGGTCAAGCTCGTGCCTCTCGAAACCAACGTGGGGCTGGGCAATGCGCTTGACGCAGGCAGTAAGGAATGTGTATGCGAGTGGATAGCGCGCATGGACACCGACGACGTCTGCGCTCCCGACAGAATGCAAAAGCAGGTCGCTTATCTCCAAGCCCATCCCGAAATCGACGTGCTCGGCAGCAACATAGCGGAGTTCAGCGGCGACATTGCCGATGTTGTCAGCGTCAGATCCGTGCCGACCGAGCATGACGCCATTTGCGAGTATATGAAATCTCGGTGTCCGTTCAATCATATGACGGTCATGATGCGCAGATCCGTACTCCAAGCCGCAGGCGGGTACAAACCGTGGCTTTACAACGAGGACAGCTATCTGTGGGCAAGAATGTATCTGGCAGGAGCAAAATTTGCCAATATTGCCGAAAATCTCGTTTATGCGCGCATAGACGCGGATACTTTCCGCAGGCGAGGCGGTTACAGATATTACAAGAGCGAGCGCGATCTTTTTGCATTCATGCACAAGACGGGCATCATCACATACGGCGAGTACGTCAAGGCAAAACTGATCCGATTTGTCGTTCAGGTCATGATGCCCAACGGCGTAAGACAATGGTTTTTCAAAACTTTTGCGAGGAGAAACAAATGAAGAAAGTAGGCATATTGACTTTTCATGCATCGCATAATTACGGATCGATGTTGCAGGCATACGCATTGAAAAAATATGTTTGCGATCATGGTGCGGAGTGTGAAATCGTCAATTACCGTACAGAGAAACAAAAAGACATATATGCGGTATTGACAAAACGTAAGGGGTTGAGATACATTCTCAAAAACTTCTATGTTTTGATGCATTACCGCAAGCATAAAGACAAATACGAACTTTTTGAGAAATTTCTGTCGGACACTCTCGGTTGCGGCGCAGAACTGTCCGACGAAGATATGTCAAAATTGTCTTATGATGTTGTGGTTACAGGTAGCGATCAGATCTGGAATATTGAAGCAAACGATTTCAGCGATATATATTTTGGCAAAGGGGTAAATTGCGACAAGATCGCATATGCGGTCAGTTGCGGCAACGGCGATTTTGCCAATGAAACCGCATTTAGAAAATATGCCGAGTATATTCGCGCATACAGAGCAATATCGGTCAGGGACAGCGCGACGGCAAAACTGGTCGAAACGACGGTCGGACAAGCTCCGATGCAGGTTTGCGATCCCGTCATGCTGTTGGACAGCGGTGTATGGGCAACATTGGCGGCTAAGCCCAAAACCGCATTGCCGAAAAAATATATTTTTCTGTACACGCTGTCGTGCACAAAGGAATTAGCCGACACGGCTAAAAAATTGTCCGACAGTCTCGGTTTGCCTATCGTGATCTCAAAAGTAACCAGTCCGCACGATATTCTGATGAAAGCCAAAAAGGTTTTCGATTGTGGGCCTGCCGAGTTTTTGTATCTTATGCAAAACGCCGAATGCGTATTGACAACGTCATTCCACGCGATGCTGTTTTCAATGATATTGTCAAAACACTTTTTTGCGGTCGGGAGCACCAACGACAACAGACAAAAAGTGTTGTTGAAGCACTTCGGTATAGAAAAAAACATTGTCGATTCGTCGATCAGTGATGAGGAAATAGTTTCGGTGATGAATGCCGACGTTGACTTTTCGTCAAAAATCGAGGAATTTTCACGATCCGGGAAAGCATTTTTGGAGGAAAATCTGTTATGATCATATGCGACGACAAGAAGTGTACGGGGTGCGCCGCGTGTTTCAACGTGTGTCCTAAAGGATGTATTGCGATGACATTCAACGAAAGGAACGAACTGTCGCCGACGATAGACGCCGACAAGTGTGTCAATTGCGGCGCTTGTCAGCGTGTGTGCCCTGTAAACAAATTAGTCGAGAAAATACCTTCCGCAAAGTGCTACGCCTGTTACGCGCCGGAAGAGAGGGACAGTAGCTCTAGCGGCGGAATAGCGGCAGAACTTGCAAAGTTGTTTATATCGAAAGGGGATTGTGTCTGCGGAGCAGTTTACGAGAACGGGACGGTACATCACAAAATTGTAGAGTCAGAAGAAGAATTGCCCAAATTGAAAGGCAGCAAATATGTCCAAAGTTATATCGACGATATATACAAACAGATCAAAGTAAAACTGAAAGACAAAAATGTGCTTTTCGTCGGTACGCCTTGTCAGGTTGCAGGATTGAGGAATTTTGTCGGTCGATCGGACAGGCTGTACTGCGTGGATCTTATTTGTCACGGTGGGACGTCTCACAGGTATCTTGACGCAATATTGCCCAAAAAAGACGGTGAGTTATCGTTTAGGAAAAACGGAGATATAGCTGTGAGGCTGGACGACGACGTAGTAAAATACTCGGGCGAATATATTGCGGCTTTTTTGAAGATGATGTCGTATCGCGAATGCTGTTACTCTTGCAGATATGCCGATACCGAGCGAGTCGGGGATATTACACTCGGTGACTTTTGGGGTATAAAGGATTTCCCCGAGACGGAGAAAGGCGTATCCATTGCCTTGGTGAATACGGAAAAGGGAACTGCGATGTTCGATGCGATAAAATCGGGATTATATTGTGAAGAAAGGCAACTTAACGAGGCGTTGGGAGGCAACCCACAGTTGAGCAGACCGTCTATTCCGCACAAACATCGTGATTTGTTTATGAAAACGGTCAATCGCAAGGGGTTTGTGAAAGCTGTTCACAAAAGTATGAAAAAAGAAATGGTGAAATTGACAATCAAGAAAATAGTGTTTTCCAGCAAGTTGCTGACAAAACTATACGGAGCGTTGAGATGAGAGTTGCGTATCTTATCCAATGCCACAAATGCGCAGATCAGGTGAACAGGCTCATCGAAAGATTGAGTTCGGTCAGTGACGCGCTTGTTGTCGAGTTTTTTGTGCATGTGGACGCAAAAAGCGATATTGACAAAGACATTGTGCGCAAAGACGGCGTGTTTGTGTTGCAAGACAGGATAGGGGTAAAATGGGGGCATATATCGCAGGTCGAAGCAACATTGAAGTTGTTGCAGGCGGCGGTCGGAGCGGAGAAGCATTACGATTATCTCTGGCTTATAAGCGGGCAGGACTACCCGATCGTGTCCAACAACGAGATCGCATCTTTTCTTGAAAACAACAATGGTAAAAACTTTATAGAGCTTGTACCTGTCGATGGGGACGATCATCGCAGATATCTGAAACGTAATCAAACTTGGTATCCTACATGGGGAGCTTCTCCGATATTCATTATGAGAGTCCTGCGCAAGATTTACAATATATTGACTGGCGGCAAATACCACAGCATAGTCAAGCGTAAAAACACATTGAATGCCGAGTGGCGATTCGGAAGTCAATGGTGGACTTTGAGCGAGGATGCGTGCAGATACATTCTCGACGCATCATCCGATGGCAGATACCTTTCATATTTCAAAAATTGTATTTGCCCTGACGAGAGCTATTTCCAGACAATATTGTGGAATTCGTCTTTCCGCAACACGTTGACGCAATGCAACTTGTGTTATGTGGATTGGTCGGAACACAAGAAGAATCCAAAGGTGCTGACGTTGGCAGATTTAGATGCGGTAAAAAGGAGCGGCAAGCTGATCGCTCGCAAATTTGACCCCGCTGTGTCAAGTGAGTTGATCGCCGCGTTGGACAAATCTGCGGATATTTGACAAACATGCGCTTTCGTCGTATAATCATCTAATAAAGGGCGTGTATGAGCAGTCTTTCGATTATCACTCCTGTATTCAATGGCGAAGCATATATCGACAGATATATGTCGGTTTTGGATGCGCAGACAAACAAGGATTTTGAAGTGATCATCGTGGATGATTGTTCTACGGACAAGACTTGGGAGATTTTGCAAAGGCATACGGCATGCCATCAATTTTCCGTATCGGTTTTCAGACAGCCCGAAAACAAGGGGCCGGGCGTTGCCCGCAACGTCGCATTGGAACACATGGGCGGAGAATATGTTACGTTCATAGACGTTGACGATCGAGTGAAGGACGATTATGTCGAAAATTTGCTCAAGGAAATCGAAAAGACGGACAGCGACCTTGTCATATTCGACTTTATAAGAGAGGGGCAAAGCTTTGTTCGCAGAGAACACGTTGTGTTGTCGTCTCAAGGGAACGAATATGTCTCGAAAGTAGACGCCTTCAGGTTTTCTCATATAAGCTGTGCAAAAATTTTCAAAACCTCAGTCATAAAAGATAATGCGTTACGTTTTCCGGCATTATACAGAGGGGAAGACGGCGTTTTTGCAAGAATATTCGTAAAATATGCTGAAAAGATATACTACTCAAATTACGTCGGTTATTTTTATCTCTACAATCCGAAATCGATAATGCACGGAAAAGTTAAGCGTATAGCCGTAGAAAGAAACGCGGACAACTACACTCGTCTGACACGGAGTACGGATGCGAATCTGGCTTTGAGAAAAGAATTTGAAAGGTTCCCCGAGATTGTCTTCGAGTTGTGGCTTGAAGATCTCATGGGCGGTATAACGCGGCTTTACGATGGCAAAGCACCGGCATCATGGACAAGGAGATACATAAAAGAAAAGACAAAACAATATCCGAATTGGTACAAGGCGATAGACAAGAAACAATGCAATATTTATCGCAGATGTGTTTACTTTGCCATCAATGTGAAGAGCATAACATTGTTGAAAGCGTTTATCGGATTAAAAAGGCATTTGATATGAACGAGTTGTATATAGGCAAGATATATAGCGTTAGCAAAACGACCGTGCATAAGCTTTATGCATGGTTGCTTGCCGCTTATTTTGCTTTTGCAAGTTTGTCTTCGCAAGGACATATACTTTTGTTCGGAATATTATGCTTGTTCACTATGGTTTGGCTGTTTTTTGACAGTTTCAATTTCAAAAAATGCAAATACGCGATATTTTATGTAATATTTTGTGCTATGTCGATAATGTCGTTGTTGTTTACAAGTGCAATAACCGACAGCTTGATTTTTATGGCGGGAGCAATAGCATTTTTCGGGGTTTACGTTTTTGTTTCGAATACGAGTGCGGATTTTGCAGCTTATTTTATGAAATGCATATTTATCGTTATGTCGGTGTTTGCGGCATTGACTTTTGTGCAGGCGTTTGCGCCGGATGTTGTTGACAAAATATGCAGTATTGTGTTGGATGATAACGCGTTGGAGCAAAACAGACATTTTGTAAATGAAGGTAGTGTTTACGGTGGATTGCCGGGTATCACTTCTCAGACAGGAGTAAATGCATTTTACATGGCTGTTTTTGCGGGAATGTGTCTGATAAGGCTTTTGGCAAAAAGGAAAAAGAGATTGGTTTATGCAGTTTTGATGATGGTCGGTATTTTCGATTTGATCAAAACGAACAAAAGAGGTATGCTTATCTTTTTCTGTATGATGGCGGTGCTTTTGATATTGGTCCACAACAGGAAACATATTGTCAAAGCTATCTGCGTCTGCGTTGTAGCGGGTTGTGTCGGCATAGTGGTTTTGCTTACAACTGATTTCGGCAAAAGTCTGATTGAAAAGTTTACTGTAGGCGGGTTGTCCGGCAGAGAAACATTATGGCGCAATGCATGGAATGAGTTTTTAATGAATCCCGTTTTCGGAATAGGGATCGACAGTTATGCAGCAAAATACGGAATGGATGCGCATAACATCTATCTGCAGGTGTTGTGCGAGACCGGTATAGTGGGATTTGTCGCGTTTATGACGTTTGTTGCTTCAAACTTTATTTTTGCATTGAAAATCTGCTTCAAAAATAATCTGAACGGCAACATAAAAATGCTTGCTTATTTCTCTCTGTTGATGCAAGGGCTGTTTTTGCTGTGGGGATTGAGCGGTAACACATTGTATGACCAAATGGTACTTTGCAGTTATATGATAGCTATCGGAGTAAGCAATTCAATTTATTTAATGTTGAGGAGGATCGCGCAAGATGAAAACCGGAATATTGACGTTTGTCAGAACAAATAATTACGGTGCAACATTGCAGGCTTATGCTCTCCAATCGTCGTTGGAAAAACTCGGTGTCAATGCCGAATTGATAAATTACAACGGAGTAATGTACGATAAACAAGCTTCAGTTTCAGTTGTGTCGAAAATCAATACTTATGCTAAAAATTTTCTGATAAAATTGAGCGGAGGGTTTCGCAGAGTCAAAACATTTAAACAACGCTACTTGAATTTGACAAGCGAATACGATGCGGAGAGCATTGTCGAAACAAACAATTTGTACGACAAATTCATAGTGGGAAGCGATCAGGTCTGGAATATGGAACTTGTCAAAAGGGATGCTCGGTTTTTGCTTGATTTTGTCAAAGACGATGCAAAAAAGAACAGTTATGCCGCGTCTATCGGAGCAGACAGGATAGAAGAGTGTGACAAAGAAATGATGTCGGCTTGTCTGAAAAAATTTGGCGGTATCGTTACGGTGCGAGAAAATACGGCAAAAGTACTTTTGAAAGACGAACTTGGGGTAAATAGCGATGTGGTGCTTGATCCTACATTGTTGCTTGATAGATACGAATGGTCAAAAGTATCCGTTATGCCGAAAACAAAAGGAAAATATATTTTGATTTATCAAATGGGCAGATCAAAGTCGTTGATAAAGGCGGCAACCGAAGACGCAAAAAGATCGGGATTGAAATTGATATCGCTGAAACCTTCCTTGGACAATTGGATCAAAGGTCGCAATTGTTATGGGGCAGGACCCGCGGAATTTGTGGGACTGGTTCTAGGGGCAGAAAAAGTTTATACAAACTCTTTTCACGGAACGGCGTTTTCGTTGAACTTCAACAAGGACGTCCATGTGGAACTGTTGAAAAAGGGCAACGTCAATTGCAGGATAAAAGAGATCATGGACAACTGCGGATTGGCTTTCAGACTTATGGGTACAGATAGTTACGATGCGCAAAAACCGATAGACTATCAAGAGGTAAATGCTTATCTCGAAAGAGAGAGAAAAAACTCTATGACCTATCTGCAAAAAATAGCGGAGATCCAAGAGTAAAGCCCAAATCGCATTTGAAATCGCAAAATGGTCACTAAGACAAGAACAAGGAAATCGTTGAGAAACACGTTGGTCGGTTTAGTCGGATTGCTAGTCAGCCAGCTGGTGTCGTTTGCCGCAAAGTCGGTATTTGTACGTCTTTTGGGCGCTGAATATAACGGCGTAAACGGACTTTTTTCCAATATTTTGCAAGTTCTCAATCTTGCGGAGTTGGGATTTGCCACGTCGGTTGCTTTTGCATTATACAAGCCACTGAAAGAGCACGATGAGCAAAAACAGGCAGAATTGATGCACTATTTTGCCAATATCTATCGCGTCATTGCAGTGGTGGTCGCGGTTGCCGGCTGTTGTTGTATCCCGTTTTTGCAATATTTGATTGCCGAAGACATCTCGCAACTGTCCTTCTCGATCGGAGAGTTGAGAGGATATTTTGCCATGTATTTGGTCAGTACGGTCTGTAGCTATTTGCTTGCATACAAACGTACTTTAATAACGGCAGATCAAAACAATTACATCGTGACAGGAGTGGACAACGCCTGCAACATAATGCTCAATCTGTTACAGATAGCGTTATTGTATGTTTATAAAAATTTCTACGCATACCTTGCCATAATGATCGCCAAGACCATTATAAATAACCTCATCCTTCACCTCATTGCCAATAAGAAATATGCTTATCTCAAAAAGTACAAAAAGGCTAGGTTGCCTAAAGAAGAGAAGAGAGCGATCTTTCAAAACGTAGAAGCTACATTTTTACATCGATTGGGAGATGTGGCTTCAAGGGGAACATCATCCATCATTATTTCTTCGTTTGTAAGCTTGATTGCTGCCGGACAATATAGCAATTACGCTATGGTTACCGCCAGTGTGGGAATGGTTGTAAATATAATTTTTACTTCGATCACGGCAAGTATCGGCGATTTGTGCGCAAGTGAGTCTGAAGAAGTTCAGTACAAAATATACAAACGGGTGCGCTATTTGGCTTATTTCTGCGGTACGTTTACGCTCGTGTGTTTTATTGGGATATTTAATCCGTTTATCGAATTGTGGGTAGGAAAGGACATGGTCATGCCTATGGCTGTGGTCGTAGCGCTATCGTTCGATTCGTCAAAATGGTATTTCCGCAAAGCTATATTGACTTTCAAAGATGCAAAAGGGATGTTCAGAAACGATTGGTATAAGCCTATTTTGGAAGCTGTGGCGGGAATAGCATTGGGAATAGGTTTGAGTTTTGTGTGGGGGACGCTGGGGGTTATCCTCGGGCATATTATTGCTACAATGCTGATAGCGATTCCCATAGAAACAGTTGTTTTCTTTAAACAAGGAATAAAAAAGCCTCTCTTGCCGCAATTCCTCAATCTGGCGGTAGCATTGTTATTTGCGTTCGCTTTGTCGGCAGCAACGTATTTCATAGCATCGTTCATTCCTTCCGGTATAGGGTGGTTTGTTCTGCGATTCGTATTCGTCGTAGTGTTTGCGGCAGGAGTGTTCTTATTGGTGACATGCAGAACTCCCGAATTCAAATACTATAAGGAGTTGGCCATCAGAATACTGCGAGCAATGTTTGCAAAATTGAAAGGCAGAAAAAGGGCAGTAGAAACCGCGCCGAGCTCTGCCGACAGTTCAGCCCTTTCGAGCATTGGCGACGAGGGAGCAAATCCATCAAACGACGATCCTGCACAGTCGCCGTTTGACGGCGAAGAACACAAGCGTGACGATAAGGCTGACGCTGAAAATGACGATGCGCCTAAGGAGCAATGAGAAGATGGCCGTATTTAGGTCAACGATCATAGCGCCTTCTGTGCGATAGCGCTGTGTGTGTGCTCAAAGCCGCATTGACGATGCGAAGCAGCATTTGTCCGGCAAGCCGATCTCGTTTGCGGAACCGAGGGCGTGGCAGAACGGTTAAGCTGCGCGATGTTTGAGCCGTCGTTTTGACGGGGATATTGCGAAAGGAGTCAGACTGCGCACTGCGACAGAAAAAATTTAGACCAGTTTGTCCATAATAAGTACAATTATGTCGCAAAAATATTGTGCCAAGTGCACACAATTTTCAAAATAATGTATTTATAAACAATAAAATCATAAAATGAATCAGTGCGTACGGGCAAAAAATTATCTTATCTAATATAGTGATAGAAGTTGACTAACCTCTCGCGATATAGTATAATCATTACAGATAAGGTGATTGGAAGATTGATGACGCCATGTTGTGACGTTTCGGCTGACGAAGTAGGCATCGCCCGAGCACTTTGAGGAGTGTTGCGCGAGGACAAACATGGGCGCGAGATCGATCTTCGCGATCGGATCGCAGGCGCAGGGATGCAAATCATCACTGTGATCACACTAGAAAGGGGTGAGTAAAGTTAGGGAGACGATCTCCGTCTCCCTTAGGTACTCAAAATATGCACAGAATGGCTCAGCTGTTCTGTGTATATTTTTTACAGCGCCGTTCGTCGCTCGGCGCCGCCTCAATTCGAAAACGCAGTACACGTCTCAAATCCAAAATCGTACAGCTCCGTCCGCACTCCAAACTCGGAATCTCAAAACTCCTCCCACAACCAACTCAAAAAACGCATTAGCCTCGTCCGCAACCCAAATTAAATCGCACACCAACCTGCCTGCCTCAGATCCTCGTAAATTTAGGTATCGCCTGCACGGCCTTACGCCCGCGAAGGAGAGCGGGCGAGGCAAGAAAAAATGTCAAGGTTTTTTCTTGTCCCGACGGCTTCTAGGCGAGGCTTTCTGAATGGTGCCGAAGGTGGGACTTGTAAGGAGTGACCGAAGGGAGTGACGGAATAGCGCAGCGAAGCGGAGCGTCCATATTTCGGACTATCACGCGGTTTGGGACAAAAAGAAAGTGCGACAAAAGCGAATAGGGACAGAGCAAAAAGAGACAGGGTCTTTTGCCCTGTCCCTATCGCCAAAAGGCGCAACTTTCTGAATGGTGCCGCAGCGTGGAGGCGGATGAAAATACGGTTAAAAAACGGTTCCGGTGTGACGGTGAAAGCGGAAGATCGCCCCAAGCGGTTCAGCGGGCGACTCCGCTTCCGTCAGCGCCCCGTTTTTCCGTATTTCAGTTAGTGTCGTGTTGCGTGACGTGTGCTTGTCACGCGCGCGCGTGAGCGCGCGCGTTCTCGTATCAAAAACAGTCACATGTTTTTATGGACACTCAATAATTGACTATACGTTTTTCCGTATTCGTACCTTTTGATAAATTATTTTAAGCGACGATCACTTTTTGTTGGTTTCCGGATTCGTAATTAAATCATATAGCTTTGCTACTTTCGGATATTCGATTTGTAGCAGTCTTTGAATATCTCCTCTCGTAACGGTTTTCAAATGTTTCGTTTTTGAAATCGCTTTTTGCAATAATTCCGGTGATATTTGGATATTATCTTCTGTATTTGCTTTGAAGTCACATTGTTTAAGTAAATTGCGGAGATCTTCCATGCTGTGGCACATTTTTGCTATTTCTTCAAGCGGAGTATTTGGATCAATCATATTAAACCTCTTTTTCTTTTTATGATAGCACAAGCATCGTCCTTTTTTCGGGACATTGATTGTGCTATTCTTTTTACAGAAAAACTTTTGTATGAGGTTTATATGCATTTA
>CALWKR010000041.1 GCA_944381315.1 uncultured Christensenellaceae bacterium | reverse complement strand
GCGAACGGCGTCAAGGCGGTAGGCGAGGGCGCGAATATGCCCTGCACGATCGAGGCTGCCGAGTATTTCCAGAACCACGGCGTGCTGTTCGCTCCCGCAAAGGCGGCGAACGCGGGCGGCGTCGCGTGCTCCGCTCTCGAAATGGCGCAGTCGAGCATGAGGACTTTCTGGTCTTTCGAAGAGGTCGACGAAAAGCTCAAACATATCATGGTCAACATCTTCCACAACATCAAGGATGCGGCGGAGAGATACGGCATGAGCGGCAACTACATCGTCGGCGCGAACATCGCCGGATTCGAGAAGGTCGCCAACGCGATGTCCGTACAGGGCGTGTGCTGATCGCTTCGCTGTTTTGAGGGGGCACCCGACGACTTGATCGCTTGAATCAAAAAGCTGTCACCATTTGGTGGCAGCTCTTTTCATACAAGCGGTCGTCGTGTTCCCCCTCAATACACCCCCTCCCACGGGACAAGCGCTCGCTCACCGCTCGCGGTCCCGCGCAGGGCACTCGGCGAAAAGTGTCATTTCCGCCGAGCTCGTTATTCAGTCGCGGTCAAACGCGGTTGACCGCGACGCGATGCGTAACTTTATTCGATAAGCTCAACCATATGCAAAGCCCCTTTTGTGCGGATCCTTGGGCAACCAAAATTTTAACGCTACGAATCGCAAAGGCGTGATCCACAGATCGCGCCTTTGCTCATACTTGCTAATTTTGGTTTCCCCCTCAATCCTCTCTTTGAAGGGGCACCAAAATGCTATCTCCTAAATCGCTTCGCTAATATACGGAGGCATTTTGGTTCCCCTTCAATGCCTTTTGTTCCGCTCTCGCTTTGCGGAGCGGCACAGGCACCCGTCTTGGGCGGCTCTTTTGCGCCCTTTTGCACCTCTCGGAACGCTCGCGAGTTTGCAATTCTACCACTCTCCGCGGTGTGGACAATTGATTGTCATTTTGGCTCGGCGCGTTATCGAGTTTTCGCACCGCTTTCGCGGTTTAGAGGGTTGCGTCAATGGCTGTGCAAAGTGTAAGCATTGCTCCGTTTAATGCAATTAGTCAATCAATTAAAACTGCAATCACAGAAAGGGTTGAGCAGTACATATTTGATACGAATATATTTACCAAATGAAATTATACCAAATAATGATTGACAGCCAAATCTTTTTGTTTATGCTGTCGCCACGCGACCTGTCAAGTTTGGGTGACATACTTTTTTGCTACGCTTAGAAAACTCAAACCCTGCCGCCGCCACGCGGCCGCCACGCGACCGCCACGCGACCTGTCAAGTTTGGGTGACACACTTTTTGCTGCGTTTAGAAAAACTCAACACTGCTGTCGCCACGCGACCGCCACGCGACCGTCACGCGACCGCCGCGCGGCTCGCGGCAGGGGCGGAATGTGGAAAAGATCGAGCGGCGAAAAAAGGCGGTACGGGTGTGCGAAAAACGCGATTTGGGGCATTGTGGAAAAATCGTACAAAGCGGTATTTTTGAGTAATTTTGTGTGGATAACCTGTTCGGAATGTGGAAAAGTCTGTGGATAAGTGCGCAATTTTTGAATTTTTGCGATGTGTGTGCGTTTTTCGCGATCGAGGAGCGGAGCTTGCGCGCGCGTTATTTTTTTGTTGTAAATAGCTCGTCAAATTTCTTGAAAAAGCGCGCTTGTTGTGGTAGAATTTACATATCGGCAAAGGCGCGTGTTTTTTCGCGCATCGCCAAATGCATTCAAGGAGTTTTTATGGCAAAGGTCGCTGTTATCATGGGTAGCAAAAACGACTTCGACGCGGTCAAGCCCGCGATCGACGTTCTCAAATCTTTCGGCGTAGAGACGGAGGTGCGCGTCATTTCCGCTCATCGCACTCCCGATCTTGCGCACGACTATGCGAAGAGCGCGAAGGAGAGAGGCATCGAGGTGTTCATCTGCGCGGCAGGCAAGGCGGCGCATCTCGGAGGCGTGATCGCGGCGTATACGGCGCTGCCGGTGATAGGACTGCCGATCAAGAGCAGCACGATGGACGGACTCGACAGCTTGCTGTCCATGGTCCAAATGCCGAGCGGCATTCCCGTCGCCTGCGTCGCGATCAACGGCGCGCAGAACGCGGGCTTGCTTGCAGTGCAGATGCTCGGGCTCAAATATCCCGAGCTGATCGAGAAGATGGAAAAATACAAAGTCGAGATGGCAGAGAAGATCTACCGCGACGATCAACAATTACAAAAGGAGCTTAACTAAAATGGAAAGGACAACTCAGCTTTATGAAGGCAAGGCAAAGAAAGTGTATTTGACAGACGATCCCGACGTCGTGCTCGTCTCCTACAAGGACGACGCGACCGCGTTCAACGGGCTCAAAAAGGGCACGATCAAGGGCAAGGGCGAAGTCAACAACGTGTGCAGCAATCATCTGTTCAGATTGCTCGAGAGCAAGGGAGTGAAGACGCACTATGTCGAGCAGGTCAACGAGCGTGAGACCTTTGTCAAAAAGGTGGAGATCGTGCCTCTCGAAGTCATCGTCCGCAACATCGCGGCAGGCTCGTTCTCCAAGAGATTCGGCGTCAAGGAGGGCACTCCGCTCGCCGCTCCGTCGCTCGAGTTCAGCTACAAGAACGACGAGCTCGGCGATCCGATGATCAACGACTCCCAAGTCCTCGCCCTCAAGCTCGCGACCCCCGAGGAGATCGACAAGATCAAGTCGATGGCGCTCAAAGTCAACGACATCCTGACCGAGTACTTCAAAGAAGTGGGCATCATTCTCGTCGACTTCAAGTTGGAGTTCGGCAGATTCCACGGCGACATCATCCTCGCCGACGAGATCTCGCCCGACACTTGCCGCTTCTGGGACGCCAAGACGGGCGCCAAGCTGGACAAGGACAGGTTCAGAAGAGACCTCGACGACGTCGATATGGGTTACAGAGAGATAAAAAAGAGAATGGGATTGGAGTGATCCGTCCCCATGCCGCGCCGCGGCGAAAGGAGATTTATGGCTATCGATTACAAAAGTGCAGGAGTAGACGTTGAGAGAGGCTATGAGGCTGTGCGCCTGATGAAGCAATACGTCAAGACCACCTACAACGACAGCGTGCTCGGAGATCTCGGCAGCTTCGGAGGTTTTTATGCCCTCGACGACAGAGAGGACGGAGACTGCCTCGTCGCAGGCACCGACGGCGTCGGCACCAAGCTCAAATACGCTTTCGTGCTCGACAAGCACGACACCGTCGGCATCGACGCCGTCGCGATGTGCGTCAACGACATCGTCTGCCAGGGCGCCAAGCCGCTGCTCTTCCTCGACTATATCGCGCTGTCCAAGCTCGAGCCCGTCAAGGTGTCGCAGATCGTCAAGGGCGTTTGCGACGGCTGCCGTCAGGCAGGCTGCGCGCTGATCGGCGGCGAGACTGCCGAGATGCCCGGATTCTACGCTGCGGACGAATATGACATCGCCGGCTTTGCGGTCGGCATCGTCAAGCGCAACAAGATCATCAACGGCAAGACCATCGTCAAGGGCGACAAGCTGATCGGCGTGGCGTCAAGCGGCATTCACAGCAACGGCTATTCGCTCGTCCGCAAGCTGTTCGGCGAGGACAGAGAGGCGCTCGCCAAGTACAACGCTACGTTGGGCTGCGCTCCGCAGGACATCGTGCTCACCCCGACCAAGATCTATGTCAAGACGGTGCTGTCGCTGATCGAGAAGTTTGAGATCAAGGGCATCGCTCACATCACGGGCGGAGGCTTCATCGAGAACATTCCGCGCATCATCCCCAAGGGCCTGGGCATCGCGATCGATCGCGATTCCTATCCGCTGCCCAAGGTGTTCAAGGCATTGCAGGAGCTTGCAGGCATCGAAGACCGCAAGATGTACAACACTTTCAACATGGGCATCGGACTCGTGCTCGCCGTCGATCCGTCGATCGCCTCCGACGTCGTCAAGGAGCTTGACTCTCTCGGCGAGAGCGCCTATGTCATCGGCGAAGTCACCGACAGAGAGGGTGTCGAACTATGAAGAAGATAGCCGTCTTCGTCTCGGGCTCGGGCTCGGATATGCAGAGCGTCATCGACGCGACGGAGAGCGGATATATCGACGCTCGCGTCGTCTGCGTCGTGTCGAGCAAGCCCGCAGTCTTTGCGCTCGAAAGAGCGGCGAAGCACGGCATCCCGTCGCGCGTGTTCGCGCTGTCCGACTTCGGCAAAGACGCCGAGGCGCGCGATCGCGCCGTTGCGGAATGGTTGCGCGGCTTTGAGCCCGATCTCGTCGTGCTCGCAGGCTATCTCGGCATCGTCACGCCGTCGCTGGTGCGCGAGTACGCAGGCAGGATGATCAACATACATCCGTCGCTGATACCGCTGCATTGCGGCAAGGGAATGTACGGCTTGCGCGTGCACGAGGACGTGCTGCGAAGCGGCGACAAGGTCAGCGGCGCCACGGTGCACTTCGTAGACGAGGGCACCGATACGGGCGAGATCATCGTCCAGCAGCGCGTCAGAGTGGAGGGCGGCGATACGCCCGAGAGCTTGCAGGCGCGCGTGTTGAAAGTGGAACACAAACTTTTGCCGTATGCGGTGAAGTTTTTGTGCGAGCAAGACTGAGTCTTGTTCGCTTTTGTTTGCAAAGCAGCGCTCGCGGGCGCGCGTAAATATTGATACATTACTATATTGGAGAGAGAAATGAAGAAAAGAGCATTGATCAGCGTATCGGACAAGACCGGTATCGTCGAATTCGCAAAGGGACTTGAAGAAAACGGCTTTGAAGTCGTTTCCACGGGCGGCACGCTCAAGGCGCTCAACGCCGCAGGAGTGAAAGCCGTCGACATATCTTCGGTCACGGGATTCCCCGAATGCCTTGACGGAAGAGTCAAGACTCTGCACCCCAACGTGCATGCGGGACTTCTCGCGATGAGGAGCAATCCCGAGCATATGGCGTTCCTCGAAAAGATGCACATCGTCCCGATCGACGTCGTCGCGGTCAATCTCTATCCCTTCAAGGCGACGATCTCCAAGCCGGGAGTGGAGCTGCAAGAGGCGATCGAGAATATCGATATCGGCGGACCCACGATGATCAGGAGCGCGGCGAAGAATTATCAAGACGTCGCCGTCGTCGTCGATCCTGCCGACTATGCCGTCGTCCTGGACGAGATCAAGAACGGGGGAGTGACCAAGGAGACCAAGTTCAGATTGATGTACAAGGTCTATCAGCACACGTCCTATTACGACACTTTGATCGCCAACTATCTGCGTTCCAAGCTGGGCATCGAGTTCCCCGATCAGCTCACGCTCGCATTTGACAAGGAGCAGGAGATGAGATACGGCGAGAATCCGCGCCAGAAGGCTGTGTTCTACAAGGAGCCGTTCACCGTCGCAGGATCGCTCGCGGCGGCGGAACAGCTGCACGGCAAGGAGCTGTCCTACAACAACATCAACGACACCAACGGCGCTCTCGATCTGCTGCGCGAGTTCGACGAGCCGACGATCGTCGCCGTCAAGCACTCCAATCCGTGCGGAGTCGCGTCCGCGGACACGATCGCCGAGGCGTATCGCAGGGCGTATGCGTCCGATCCGACTTCGATTTTCGGCGGCATAATCGCGTCCAACCGCGAGATAGACAAGGAGACTGCCGAGGAGATCCACAAGATCTTCATCGAGATCGTCGTCGCTCCGTCTTTCTCGGCGGAAGCGCTCGAGATCTTGGAGCAAAAGAAGAATATCCGTCTGCTCAAACTGCCGACGATCAACGCGCCGATCGCGGACGGATGCTATGATATGAAGAAGGTGCTGGGCGGCTTGCTCGTCCAAGAGTACGACAAGATGGTCGTCGACGCCGACAAAGTCACCGTCGTCACCGAAAAACAGCCGACCGAAAAGCAGATGCAGGACATGACGTTTGCGATGAAGGTCGTCAAGCACACCAAGTCCAACGCGATCGTCATCGCCAAGGACAAAGTCACTCTCGGCATAGGCTGCGGACAAGTCAACCGCATCTGGGCGACTCAGCAGGCGATCGAGCACTCGCTGACTCCGACGCAGGGAGCGGCGCTCGCGTCGGACGCGTTCTTCCCGTTCGACGACTGCGTGGAGGCGGCTGCGGCGGCAGGGATCACGGCGATCATGCAGCCGGGCGGCAGCGTAAAGGATCAGCTCTCCATCGACGCGTGCAACAAGCACGGCGTGGCGATGGTGTTCACGGGCGACCGTCACTTCAAGCACTGAGGAGGGGATATGAACAGCGTACTCGTAGTCGGAGGCGGCGGCAGAGAACATGCGATCTGCCTCGCGCTCTCCAAGAGCAAATCTGTTGACAAGATATATTGCCTGCCCGGCAACGCAGGCATCGCCGAGATCGCGGAGTGCGCTCCCGTCGCGGCGACGGATCTGCAGGGCGTGCTCGACTTCGTCAAGGCGCACGACGACATCGTCATGACCGTCGTCGCTCCCGACGATCCGCTCGCGCTCGGCATGGTCGATCTTCTCGAAGCCAACGGCTTCCGCGCGTTCGGCCCGCACAAGTGCGCGGCGATCATCGAGGCGTCCAAAAAAAAAAAAAAAAAATTGATGAAGAAGTATGGCATCCCGACGGCAGACTATCGCGAATTCGACGACTACAACGCCGCCTGCGAATACGTCAAGGGCGCCAAATATCCGCTCGTCGTCAAGGCGGACGGGCTTGCGCTCGGCAAGGGAGTCATCATCTGCAACGACGTCGCCGAGGCGCTCGAAGCGCTCGAAGAGATGATGGTCGACAAGAAGTTCAAGGCGGCGGGCAACGTCGTCGTGATCGAGGAATTCTTGACGGGCAAAGAAGTCTCCGTGCTCGCTTTTACCGACGGCAAGACGATCGTTCCGATGGTCTCGTCCCAAGATCACAAGCGCGCGCACGACAACGACGAGGGCGCCAATACGGGCGGCATGGGCACATTCTCGCCGTCGCAGGCGTACACTCCCGAGATCGCCGACGAGACGATGCGCAACATCATTCTCCCGACTATGCACGCGATGAACGCCGAGCACCGCACTTTCAAGGGCGTGCTCTATTTCGGACTCATGCTGACCGCGGACGGAGTCAAGGTGCTGGAATACAACGCGAGATTCGGCGATCCCGAGACGCAAGTCGTGCTCCCGAGGCTCAAGACGGATCTGTACGAGATCTTTGACGCGATCATCGACGAGAGACTGTCCGACGTAGACATCGAGTGGGACGACATGGCGGCGGTCTGCGTCATCCTCGCGTCGGGCGGATACCCCGGCAGTTACAAGAAGGGCGTGCCCATCGAGATAGGCGACATAGACTCCGACGTCACTCTCTATCACGCGGGCACCGCGCGCGACAAGGACGGCAGGCTCGTCACGTCGGGCGGCAGAGTCATCGGCGTGACCGCGAGAGGCAAGGACATCGCCGAGGCGAGAGCAAAGGCATACGCCAATGTGGCGAAGATCAAGTTCGACGGCGCGTTTTGGCGCACGGACATCGGCATAAAGAAGTGAGGAAAGACATGGTCAAGAGGATTTTCGTGGAAAAGAAGCGCGGCATGGACGTGGGCGCGCAAAAGACCAAGTCCGACATCGAAGGAGTGCTCGGACTTGCCTGTGAGGACGTCAGACAGTTCATTCGCTACGACATCGAGGATCTCGACGAGGACGTATATCGCCGCGCGGCAGCCACGATCTTCAGCGAGCCTCCCGTCGACGTGCTCTATGAGGGTGCTTTGCCCGAGTTGGACGGCTACAAGCTCATCACGGTCGAGTATCTGCCCGGGCAGTACGATCAGCGCGCGGACAGCGCGATGCAGTGCGTGCAGCTGCTGTCGGCAGGGGAGCGTCCGCTCATCCAATGCGCGACCGTATATGCAGTCAAGGGCTGCGACGCGCACATAGACGCGATAAAGAAGTACATCATCAACCCCGTCGAGAGCCGCGAAGGCTCCGAGGAGCTGCCCGAGACGCTCGCGAGAGTCAACGCTCCGCAGACGAGCGTGCCCGTCATCGAAGGCTTTGCCGATATGAGCGACGAGGACATCGCCGCCTATCATGCCGCCAACGGCTTTGCGATGAGCGTGGAAGATCTCGCGTTTGTCCGCGACTACTTCAAGGGCGAGGGACGCGATCCGTCAGAGACGGAGCTCAAAGTCATCGACACCTATTGGTCGGATCACTGCCGTCACACGACATTCGCGACGGAGTTGACCGACATCGAGATCGTCTCCGACGATCCGCATCTCAAAGAGGCGTTCGAGCTCTATACGCGCCTGTTCGACAAGTTCAACTCCAAGCGCAAGGACAAGTATCGCTGCCTGATGGACATCGCGACGATCGCCGTCAAAGAGCTCGTCGCGCAGGGCAAACTCGACAACCTCGACGTCAGCGAAGAGATCAACGCCTGCTCGGTCAACGTCACGGTGGACGTGGACGGCAAGCCCGAGCAATGGCTGATAATGTTCAAGAACGAGACCCACAACCACCCGACCGAGATAGAGCCTTTCGGCGGCGCGGCGACTTGCCTCGGCGGCGCGATCCGCGATCCGCTGTCGGGCAGAGCATACGTCTATCAGGCGATGCGCGTCACCGGCTGCGCGGATCCCAACGAGAGCATAAAGAGCACGCTCAAAGGCAAGCTGCCCCAGCGCGTCATCACCAAGACGGCGGCGGCAGGCTATTCCAGCTACGGCAACCAGATAGGACTTGCGACGGGACTTGTGCACGAGATGTACGACGACGGATACAAGGCCAAGCGTCTCGAGACGGGCTACGTCATCGGCGGCGTGAAGAAGTCCAACGTCGTCAGACAGCGCCCCGTCAAGGGCGACGTAGTCATCTTGCTTGGCGGCGATACCGGCAGAGACGGCTGCGGCGGTGCGACGGGATCTTCCAAGGCGCACACCGAGAAGCCGCCCGACGTCAGCGGCGCGGAAGTGCACACGAGCACTCCGCCCACCGACCGCAAGCCGCAGCGCCCTATCCGCAATCCCGCGGCGAGCACGCCCATCCT
>CALWKR010000040.1 GCA_944381315.1 uncultured Christensenellaceae bacterium | reverse complement strand
AGACATTGCTGTCTCCGTTCGACTTGCATGTGTTAGGCATGCCGCCAGCGTTCGTCCTGAGCCAGGATCAAACTCTCAAGTTCAATCTCTAACTCTTTCTCTCAAATTGACTTCGTGTAGTTTTTTGTACACTTACTCTGAAAGAAACAGTTTTTGTCTTTTTTGCCAAACTGTCCCTTCCTTCCTATTCGGTTTTCAATGTTCTTGCTGCCCCTTTCCGTGACAGCCTTATGATTGTACCACAACAATATTTTGTGTGTCAACTCATTTTTCTCGATTGAAACAAGAATTTTGCTATTTTTTCGCACTTGGCTTTTCGAATGTCCGAAACGGGCAAAAACTCAGTTGCGATCATACTTTTCGTCGATCTCGCCGCCGCCAAGACAGACCTCTTTGTCATAGAGCGCGACATATTGACCTTCGACGATCGCGCGCTGAGCCTTGGCAAAGACGACCTCTACTCCGCCGTCGTCCGTGATCCTCGCCTTCGCCTCTTGCAGCGGCTGACGGTGACGTATCCGCGCCATGCAGTCGAACTCCGCGCTCGTCGGCTCGCCCGAGATAAAGTTGAACGCGCCGCATTTCAACGCGTTGTGATAGAGAGCCTTTTGGCTCTGCGATACATAGAGCGTGTTGGTCGCCACGTCCTTGCCTATCACGAACCACCTGCCCTCTTCCGCGCCGTCCACTCCGCCTATGCCGAGCCCTCTGCGCTGTCCCAAGGTATAATAGAACACGCCCTCGTGCTCGCCGAGCAATGCGCCGTCGTCGCTCCTGATCTCTCCCTTTTGCATAGGGATGTATCGCGAGAGGAATTGCCTGAAATTGCGTTCGCCGATGAAGCAGATGCCCGTGCTGTCCTTCTTGCGCGCAGTCGGCAAGCCCCACTTCTCGGCAAGCCGCCTGACGTCGGGTTTGAGCAAGTGCCCTATCGGAAAGAGCACGTCGTCCAGCTGACCGCCTCTGACTTGATTGAGGAAGTATGTCTGATCTTTGTTTTCGTCCGCGGCGCGCAGAAGATAGTTGCGCCCGCCGTCGCGACGTATGCGGCAGTAGTGCCCGGTCGCTATGTAGTCCGCACCCATCTTGCGCGCCTGCTCGGCGAACGGCTCAAACTTGATCTCGCGGTTGCAGAGCACGTCGGGATTGGGCGTCCTGCCCTTGGCGTACTCTTCGACAAAGCGGCGGAACACTCGATCGTAGTATTCGTCCGCGAAATCTATGCTGAAATAGGGGATGTCCAGCGCGTTGCAGACGCGGCGCATATCGTAGAAGTCCTCGTCCGCGGTGCAATGCCCGTCCTCGTCCTGCTCGTGCCAATTGCGCATAAACAGACCGATGACGTCGTATCCCTGTTCTTTTAGGAGCGCGGCGGCGAGGGAGCTGTCCACTCCGCCGCTCATGCCCACTACTACCGTCTTTGCCATATCGCCATTATAGCACAAAAGCGTGCGCAATGCACGCTTTTGTCACTCTTGTCTCTCTGCGATCACGCTTTGCGCCAAATCGCCGTCACGGAGCCGCCGCCGAGAGCAGAGGCAAGCCCGTCGGGATCGTCTATGCGCCCCAGGCGCGTGTATGAATAGCGCGTGGGAAAATCACGGTAGAACAGCACGAGACAGTCGCTCCCGAACAGCATTATGTCGCCGCTCGCTATCTCGCCCACTCTGACGGCGTCCGTCGGGAGCGCGTCGTCGAGATAGACATACTTTTCGTTGGCGTTGAGCTCGTTCATCGTCACGGCGAACGGCATACGCGCGACCAGCTCCTGCGCTGCCTCTCCCGAGAGCGTCGCGGCAAATCGGCTCTCTCCGACAACTATCTCTATCTGCATCTGTTCTCCTCCCTGCGGTATCGCCGCGTCGTCCGTGCACGCCGTCCCGAACAGCGCGACGCACAGCAGCACGGTCAAGACGATCGTCTCAAAGACTCTGACGGAAGATCTCGCGTATCTCATCTTTGGTGAGGACTTTGTAGCCGCCGTCCATCACGAGCGTGGACTCGACAAGCCCGTCGAGCATATCCTCACTCACGCCGAGCTCGGACGTGTGCATGACAAGCCCGATCGACTTCATCCACCGTTCCATTGCCGCCAAGCCCTCTTCCGCGACTTGACGATCGCTCTTGCCTGCGGCGTCTACGCCCCAAACGGCGATCGCAAAGCGCTTGAACTTGGGCAATCCGTAACTCATTATGTGTCGATAGTACGGCAAAGACACCGCAGACAGCGTCATGCCGTGAGTCGCGTCGGTATGCGCGCCGATCGCCTGCCCGAGCATATGCACTTCCCAATCGGTCGTCTTGCCCATCGCGATCAGCGTGTTGAGCGCCCATGTCGCAGTCCACATAATGTTGCTGCGCGCCTCGTAGTCGTGCGGATCGGCGACTGCGGCGACGGAGCTGTGGACGAGCGAACGCATCAGTCCCTCGGCGATGTAGTCGGACGTGTTGTCGTCCTCGCCCGAAAAGTACTGCTCCATGATGTGAGACATGATGTCGAAGCAGCCCGAAACCATTTGATGCTTGGGCAGCGAATAGGTGAACGTGGGATCGAGCACAGAGAACTTGGGGAACACTCTGTCGCCGAACACATGGCCTATCTTCAGCTTTTGCGCATGATTGGTGATGACGGAGCCGCCGTTCATCTCGCTGCCCGTGCCGACCATCGTCAACACACAGCCTACGGGCAAAGTCTTTTGGACTGCGTCCTCAAAACGAATGAAGTACTTCTCCCACGGATCCTCGTCGCAGAACACGGATATCGACACCGCCTTCGCGTAATCGCAGACGGAACCGCCGCCGACTGCCAAGATCAGATCGGCTTGGCAATCACGCGCTCTGCGCACTCCTTCGTAGAGTTTTTCCACGGTGGGATTGGGCATGACGCCGCCGTCTTCGAACACCTCTTTGCCGCACGCTTTGAGCGACGCGACGACTTGGTCGTAGATGCCGTTGCGCTTGATCGAGCCGCCGCCGTAGACGAGCAGCACTCGCTTGCCGTACTTGGGGAGCTCCAGCGCGAGCGCGGACAGCGCGCCCTCGCCGAAATAGAGCCTCGTCGGGTTGCAATACGAAAATTTTCCGAGCATATCTTTCTCCTTATAATATGGATTCGCGCGCATTATATATAGCGCGGCGCCCTTTCGAGCTTCGATCTCATTATAGATCGCAGACGGCACTATGTCAAATTCCTATATTTTATCATTATCGATAGCCAAATTGCATAATGATCGGCGAAGCTCTCGTACAGCCGCGTCAACGCGATATTCCATCAAGGATGCGCGCCGCGGCGCGTTCGTACTTCGCGCGGTCGGCGGGATCGGTAACAACGAGCTCTATGTCCGCTGCGCCGCAAAAAGGCGCGCACTTGCGGACGATGTTGGAGACGACTCCGTCCGCCCCGTCAAAGACCGAACAGCCAAAGCGCTTCTTTATGAACGGCGCAAGCCAAGAATAATGTGTGCAGCCTATGACGACCGCGCCCAATTCTCCGCGAGGGACGCGCGACAAAATACGCTCCGCTTCTCTCTCGGCGGCGGTCATGTCGGGGAAATCCCTCTCGACGAGTCTCGCGAGCGACGAACAGTCGGGAGCGTTGACTCGAACTCCGCTGCGCGCGAGCAGCGCCGCGAATCGCGGTTGGGCAAGAGTGAGCGGAGTCGCCATGACCGTCAGCGTGCAACAAGCGGCGGCGGCAGGACGGATCGCCGGCTCCGTACCTATGAACACGATGTGCCCGAACTCGCGCCGCAAGTCGTCTATGCACACGGCGGTGGCTGTGTTGCACGCAAGCACTATCGCCTGCGCTCCACGCTCTGCCATCTCAGCGCAATTGCGGCGCATGACGCGCGTCAAAACTCGCTCGGACAGACTGCCGTATGGCGAATGCGCTGTGTCGGCAAAATAGATTATTTTTCCTGCCCGTGTGCGTTCAAGCAATTTTTTTGCAACAAAAAGTCCTCCTGCGCCGGAGTCTGCGATCGCGATCTTCATACTCAATTGTATGTCACGAATAGGCGGCAAAGACCGCCGCCGCGATCGTGCGGGCACAGTCTGCGACGATGTTCTCGGCATCATACGGGATGACCTTGCGCCTCCCTTCTTCGGTCGAGATGACGCAGATCAGCGGCACTCCTACGGCAAGCACGTCGGTCCCGACAAAGGCGTCGTCTATGCATGATCCGTCGCCGTTCGCTGCGCTGCCGGGACATAGTCCTGCGGTCGTCAATTGATAGCACGCGCCGACTTTGCGCCAATCGTATGTCGCGAGCGCATCGGCGACGATCAGCAGCCTGGGCTCGAACTCTCGCACGATCGCCGCGATCGTCTTGGCGGAATCCAAGTTGGTCTGCGCCTTCACCTCGGGGCGTATCGTCGAGATCGGGGTGTCCGCGCCGCACAGCCGCCGCAATGCGTTGACGGTCTCGCTGCCGAGCGCGTCGGACGCGAGAGAACTGTTGCCCAATCCTGCAAACAGCACTCCCCTTGCCGAGCGCATCGACTTCATCGCATAGGCGAGCGCTCTCTCTGCGTGATCGCCGACGACGGTGCAATATTCGCCCTCGCGTCTGCCAAGCTCTTTTGCCGCGTCGCCGTCGATGTGCGAAAAGCGCAATTCGCAGCCGTATCTGCGCTCCAACTTGGTGATGTAGCCTCCGCGCCAAGCCGCCGCGTCCGTCAGCAGGTCGGCGGCGATGTCGGTATTTTTGTCCATCTCTCCCTCCTTCGATATCTCGCAAAATAATGATTGCCATTTCGCGCAAAAACGTGCACGACGTGGCCGAGCAGACAAGAGATTTTTGCCGCAAAGGCAAAAAAATGGGTGCAAAACGCAAATTTAGTCAAAAAATCGACTTCATTTTATTGCTTTATGAGGTTTTCTGTGCTAAACTATTTTAGCAAATAAGAAAACGGAGGGAATCTATGCCTAACATTAAGTCCCAGAAAAAGAGAGTCGGAATTTCCGCCAAGGAGAATGAGATCAATGTCGCGAAGCGCAGCAGAGTGCGTACCGGCATCAAGAAGTTCGAGGCGGCTGTCGAAGCGAAAGAGTTCGAGCAGGCAGAAGTTCTTCTGCGTGAGGCGATCTCGTTGATCGATCAGGCAAGATACGACGGCATCTACAAGGCGGAGACGGCAAGCAGAAAGATCGGCAGACTTTCCAAGCAGCTCGACAAAGCAAAAAAAGCTCAATAAAGATCAATAAAGATCAAGCGCGCGACCTGCGCGCTTTTTTGTTGCAAAAAATCAGGGGCGGCCTTGCGGCTGCCCCTTTCGTCATCTCCAAAGCACTTGGAGCGTCTTGCGGTCGAGCACTCCCCATCTTCCGTCCTCGCGAACGATCGCCCTGCCGTCCTCGAACGGCGTCGCGACGTCGAAGCGAACGGGTACGACCTCGTTGCCCTCCTTGTCGATGTAGCCGCTCTTCTCTCCGATCGTGACGGACGCAAGCCCGTCCGAGAAGGAAGTCGCGGTGTCGTACTTGAAGTCGACGACGACGTTGCCGTTCTTGTCGATGTAGCCGTTTTTGCCGTCCTTCTCGACGCATGCGAGATCTTCGCTGAACTCGAATGCGTCGTCATAGTCGGGCTGAATGACTACGTTGCCCTTGCGGTCGCGGTAGCCCCACTTGCCCTTGCGGTTGAACTTGACGATCGCGTCGGGCGGCAGAGGTTCCCTCGTCGGTTTTTCGACGGCGGGCGCAGGTTCGCGCTTGCCGTAGACGATCTCGTACATGCTCATGCCTGCATAGGGATCGTGCTTCTTCTTGTTCTTGCCCTGTTCCTGACGGCGGTCGTGCGCGTTGGGCTGTTGCTTTTTGCGATCGCCGAGCTTGTCGCTCTTGCGCTCGTCCCTGCCCTTTTTGCCGCGATCGGCGGCTCTGTCGCGAGCCTTGTCATCCTGAGGCTTGTCCTGTTTGGGGCGCTCGGGCTTGGCGTCTTGCGCTTCTTTCGTCGGAGCGTCGTCGGGGCGGAAGTCGAGCCCTATCGCCGCGAGCGCGTTCTTGACTTCCATGCACTGCTTCTTGCCGATGTTCTGGATGCGATACATATCGCGCATACGGCGCGCGGCGAGGTCGCGAGCGGTCTTGACGCCGCCCTTCTGCAAGATCTCGGCAGTCCTTTCGGAAAGCGACAGCGCGCCGAGCTCGGTCGCGAGCGCGGCAGGATCGCCCTGCGGAGTATAGTCATCGCGCGTCTTGGCGCGATTGTGTCTGAAATTTTTTCCCATATCGCTATTATAACACCCGCGCGCGCAAATGGCAACAGATAATGCGTCGCCCTCGCGCACGCCTCGGCGAAAGCGGTCGAAAAGTCGCGGCAAAAAGCTGCCGATCGCATGCCCGAAGTCGGCGATCTTTGCGTCTTTCGGCGCCGCCGAACAAAAAATTTGCGCAATTTTCAAAATGTATGCAAAAAGTGTTTACAAATGCGGCGCGAATGCATATAATACTACACGCAAAGACAGCAATGTCATGCATATGAAAAGAGGTATGATTATGGCGAAGTATAAGAGATGCCCCCGTTGTGAACTCAATTGGATCCCCGAGGACGAGGATTATTGCGACGTCTGCAAGGCGGAGCTGAAAATAGGCGACGCGAGCCTGCTCGAAGACGAAGAAGAAGAGCTGTGCCCCGTCTGCCACTCCAATTACCTCGAACCCGGCGAAACGATCTGCTCCTACTGCGCTCAAAAGAATCCGAGCAAGGACCAAAGCGAAGACGACGAGCACGTCTACAACATAGACGATACCGACAGATCGGAAGAAGATCTCGAAAACGTCTCCTTTGACGAGCTTGCCGAAGAAGAGAGCTGGGCAGATTATGACGAGCCCTTCGACGACAACGAGAGCTTTGACGACGCCGACTACGAAGGCGACGACGATGAGGAAGAAGACGAAGAATTCGATTCCACCGACGAGCTCGAAGACGACTTCAACTACGACATCGACAGCGTCGAAGACATCGACGACGAAGAGGAAGAGGACGACGACAAGTCGGATCCCGACAACGATTGACAAACAACAAGCCCCTGCCGTCGGCAGGGGCTGCGTTTTTGCTCCGCGTTTGCGGGGCTTTATTTTTTTGTCTCTATCCGCGCGTTGCAGGCATAGACGCTGTCTTCCGTCGTCAGCACCTCGCCTATCGAATCGGCGCGGACATATCCCGAGCGCACGTTCTTGACCGAATCTATGTGCCCGACAACGCTCGCCTCGACGTCGCTGTACTCGAACGACAGATCGCAATCTTCCATCGTGCAGTCGATCAAGGTCAGCCCCTCGCAATAGCAGAGCGGCTGCGTCCCGACGATCTTGCAGCGCACGAGCGTGAGGTTGCGCGAATACCAGCCGAGGTACTCGCCCACTATCTCGCTGTCCTCGACGACGACGTCGGAAGTGTGCCAAAACGCGTCCTTGGTGTTGAGCCGCGAGCGCGTGATCTTCATGCCGCGAACGTATTGGAAAGAGTATTTGCCGTCAAAGTCGACGTTGTCCAAAGTCACTCGCTCGCTGTCCAAAAACGCGTATTGAGAGGTCAGCTTGCAGTCTTTGAGCTCTATGCCGCGGCATTTCCACCCAAACTCGGGCGACAAGATCGTCGAGCCGCTCACCGTGACGCCGTCGCACTCGCGCAGCGCCTTTATCCCGTTCATCGAACAGCGCTCTATCCGCACGTCGCGGTCGTACCACATCGCGGCGCGGCAGCCGTCGGTCATCTCGCCGCCTTCGATGGTCAAGCCGTTGACGTGCCAAAACGGATACCTCAGCGCCATATGGCAGTTTTTGGCGACTACGTTTTCGCACTGCTTGACGGCGGATTCACCGTCCTCTTCGCCTTCGAAGCGGCAATCTTTCAGCCAAATATTTTTCCTGTTGTAGAGTGCGCGTTCTTGCCCGAAACGCTCTCCTTCTATCTTTTCCATGCCTCTTCCTTCTTTTGCAATTCATGCAACACGAGATCGAGATTGCAGACGATTTTTTCGTACCCGTGTATGTTGTCAAGCAATTCGTTGCGCACGTCGCGCAGCATCCTGACCTGCGCGGAACAACATCCTTCGCACTCCAGCTTGCGGAATGCGGCGATCTGAGCGTCGGTCAATCCTGCCTCTTTGAGTCTCTCGTCGGTCATATCTCTCCCTGCATCACGCCGACGGCGGAAGGATCGCTCCCATGATCCGATGCGGCACATAGTGCTCGTCGATCGCGGCGACTTCTTGCGCGGTGAGCGAAAGCTCGAATGTGCCGACTGCGTCGTCGAGATACTTGGTCTTGGTCGCTCCGATGATAGGCGCGGTGACGCCCTTGGCATAGTGCCATGCGAGAGTGACCTGCGTCATGCTCGCTCCGTGCTCCTCGGCGATCTTGTGGATCGCGGTGGCGATGGCCTTGTCTTTGTCCTCGGTCTCGTCGTATTTTGCGTGCGCGACTTTGTCTGTGCGGCTGCGCAGTGAATCGGTCGTCCACTCCACGCGCGCAGCCCTGCCTGCCGCCAGCGGACTGTACGGCGTCAGCGACACGCCAATCTGCTTGCAGATCGGGATCAGCTCGCGCTCGTCCTCGCGGTAGAGCGGATTGTAGTGATCTTGCATCGATACGAACGGCGTGAGCCCGTTGTCGCGCGCCGCGAGTTGCATATTGTAAAATTGATAGCCCATCATCGCCGACGCGCCGAGCGCGCGCACCTTGCCCTCTTTGACGAGCTTGTCAAGCGCTGTCATAGTCTCTTCGATCGGGGTGTCGTAGTCAAAGCGATGTATGATGTAGAGGTCGAGATAGTCCGTGCCGAGGCGCTTCAAAGTGCCTTCGATCTCGCGCGCTATCGCTTTTTTGGACAGCTTGCCCTCATTGAAATAGACCTTGGACGCGAGCACGACTTTGTCGCGCGCGACGTTGCGCTTGATCGCTCTGCCGAGATATTCTTCGCTCGTGCCTGCCGAATAGCCGTTGGCGGTGTCGAAAAAGTTTATCCCCAGATCGAGCGCGTGCTTGATGATCGCCTCGCTTTGATCTGCGTCCAACGTCCATGCGTGCATATTGCTCGCAGGATCGCCGAAACTCATACAGCCGAGGCACAGCCTCGATATCGTGATGTCTGTGTTGCCCAATTTTGCATATTTCATGATCTCACCTCGTGTTGGATATTTTGTTTGATATAGTCGATAAAAGCCTGCGCCGCCGCCGACATTGGCTGATACTTTTTCCATACGAGCGCGCTCGGCGCCACCAGCTCGGGCTCAAACGGTCTGAACACCATGCGCTTGTCGCAATACAGCGCCGCCGCTCCCTCTATCGTCAGCGCTGCGCCCATGCCGCAATCGACGAGCATGGCGGCGTTGTACAGCAAGTTGTAGGTCGCATAGACGTCGAGCTTGTCGGCATAGTCGCCCAGCCAGGCGAACACTCCGCCCTCCTGCGCACGGACAGGAACGAGCAGCCTTTGCTCCGTCAAGTCTTGCGGAAGGATGTTCTTCCTCTCGGCGAGCGGACTGTCCGAACGGATCAGCGCGCCCCAGCGCTCCGTCGCAGGCATCATCAGATATTCGTATCTCGACAGATCGCCCGGCGACAGCAGCACTCCGATGTCGAGCAGTCCCTTGTCGAGACGCTCGCGGATGAAGTCGGCGTTGTTGGAATAGATGTCGAACTTGACGTCCGGATAGACGCGCGAAAAGCCGTCCATCATCCTCGCAAGCGATCTCATCGTCGCTGCCTCGCCGCTGCCTATCGACACCACTCCGCCGAGAGCGCCGTCCGTCTTGAACTCACGCTCCGTCTTCTCGGTCAGATCGACGATCTCCTGCGCGCGTCTGCGCAGCAGCAATCCTGCGTCGGTCAAACGAATGTTGCGTCTGCCTCTCTCGAACAGCTTGGCGCCGAGCTCGTCTTCGAGCTGCATCAGCTGCCGCGAAAGCGCCGGCTGAGAGACGTGCAGTACCTCTGCCGCGCGAGTGATGTTCTCCTCTCTCGCCACAGTCAAAAAGTATTTCAACACACGATATTCCATCTCTTCCTCCCTCGTTCTCCGCGCGCCGCGATCGCTCGCTCTAACATACGTTTTGCAAACACGGGCGCCATTATTTCAGTGCAAGATAGCTGTCGTCGTCCACGGCTTCGAGCCACTCGTTGGACGTATCCTTGCCGGGAACTTCGATCGCTATGTGCGCAAACCAGCTGTCCTTTGCCGCGCCGTGCCAATGCTTGACTTCGGGCGGAATGACGACCGCGTCGCCTGCCCTGAGCCTGCGAGCGGGCTTGCCCCACTCCTGATACCATCCCTCGCCTGCGACGCAGAGCAGCACCTGTCCTCCGCCCTCGCTCGCATGATGAATGTGCCAATTGTTGCGGCATCCGGGCTCAAATGTCACGTTGGCGCAAAACACGCCCCCGTCCGTCAGCGGGTTGAGATAGGACTTGCCTATGAAATATTGCGTATAGGCGCTGTTCTCTTTGCCCAAGCCGAATATGTTTGCCTTCTCAAAATCTCTGTCCATATCTTGCCTCCTTCTTTGATTTGATTATAGCATCTGCGCCGAGCTATGTCTAATACTTCTTTTTTATCTTTTGTCATACCTATTCTGCATAATAAAGCCGACCGACTGCCGCGCTTTTGGCAAGCAAAAACGCAATACCCACCCGAGGGCGAACATTGCGTTTCTGTCTCGGTATCGCGGAAACGACGTCAATCGCGCAAAAGCAGCGAATGTCCTGTCATCTCGGAAGGAACGGGCAAGCCCATAGCGTCGAGCATAGTCGGAGCTATATCGCACAGTCTGCCGCCGTCCGCAAGTCCCTTGATGCCGTCAACGCCTACAGCGATGAAGGGCACGGGGTTGGTCGTATGGGCGGTAAAAGGCGTGCCGTCCGCGTCGAACATATGGTCGCAGTTGCCGTGGTCGGCGGTGATGAATGCCTGTCCGCCTACGGAGAGGATCGCGTCGGTGACTTTGCGCACGCACTCGTCGACGACTTTGACTGCCTGTTTTGCGGCAGACATCACGCCCGTGTGCCCGACCATATCGCAGTTGGCAAAGTTGAGGATCATCACTCCGTACTTGCCGCTCTCGATCTCCTTGACTGCCCTGTCGGCGACTTCGTAGGCGCTCATCTCGGGTTTCATGTCAAAGGTCTTGATCTTGGGCGACGGGATGAGGATGCGGTCCTCGCCCTCGTTGGGAGCTTCGACGCCGCCGTTGAAGAAGAACGTGACGTGCGCGTACTTCTGCGTCTCGGCGATGCGGAATTGCTTGATGCCGTTCTTGGCGAGATATTCGCCGAGCGTGTTGGTGTAGCTCTCGGGGCGGAAAGCGACGTCGAGAGCGTCGTTGAACGTCACGTCGTATTGAGTGAACGACACATAATGCGGCGCGAGGAAGCCCTTGCGGCGCGGGAAGCTGTCAAAATCAGGGTAGATGAACGCGCGTGTGATCTGGCGCGCACGATCGGGGCGGAAATTGAAGAAGATCACGCTGTCGCCCTCGTCGACGGTCGCGACGGGAGCGCCGTCCTTGTCGGTGAGTACGGTCGGGATCACGAACTCGTCGGTGACGCCGTTGTCATAGCTGTGCTGCATGGCGTCGACGGGGTCGGTCTCCTTGACGCCTTCGCCTTCAACGATCGCCTCGTACGCCTTTTGGACTCTGTCCCAAATGTTGTCGCGGTCCATCGCGTAGAATCTGCCCGAGATCGTCGCGATCTTGCCGAACGCGAGCTTGTCAAGATGCGCCTGCAACTGCTCGATGTACCCCTTGCCGCTCTCGGGAGGCGTGTCTCTGCCGTCCATAAAGCAGTGGATGTACACATTGTCGAGTCCGCGGCGTTTCGCCATGTCGGCAAGCGCGAACAGATGCGTGATGTGGCTGTGCACGCCTCCGTCGGAGACAAGCCCCATGACGTGCAGCTTTTTGTGCCCTTGCTTGGCTGCGTCCATAGCCTTGACGAGCGCGGGATTGGCAAAGAAGTCGCCGTCCTCGATCGCCTTGGTGATGCGTGTGAGCTCTTGGTAGATGACTCTGCCTGCGCCGATGTTGAGGTGTCCGACTTCGCTGTTGCCCATCTGCCCTTCGGGGAGCCCGACGGCAAGACCGCTGGCTTTGAGCTGAGTAGACGGCTCGTGAGCGAGCATCTCGAACACGTTGGGAGAAGTCTCGCCGCTGATCGCGTTGTCCGCGCCGAGCGGAGCGATTCCGTAGCCGTCCATGATGATAAGACCTGTGAATTTCATAAAAACCTCTTTGGCTTTCGCCTCAAAATTTGCGCCTTTCGGCTTTTTCGGCTATATTTTAGCACATTGCGGTCGGATAGTCAAACAACTGCCCCTCGCGGCGCACACAATTTGAGGCTCGCGCCCAAAACGCAACATTCGGGGCATACTCGTCATGCGGCGCGGCGGTGTATATTTGGCTTTGGTATTGCCTAAAATGTACCCGACGCAAGCGTTTTCAATATATAATATTTATATCACGATTTTATATCACGATTTAGTTGTGTGGTGCGAAAACGTACCGCCTTTGGGAGAACAGGAATGACATTGCAAGAACTTATCAGCGAAAATCTCAAAGCGGAAATCAACGCTTCGGGGAAGACCAAGAGCGATATCGCCAAAGAGATCGGCGTATCGCGGCAGACATTGTCGCAGTACTTGTCCGGAAGGATACAGCCTTCGCTCCTCACCTTTGCAAAGCTGTGCAGGGCGATCGGGGCGTCGGCGGACGACATCCTCGGGCTGACCAAGTAAGCCGCCTCGCCGCTCCCGATCGGGAACAAAAAAAATGCCGCGTTGCCGCGGCATTTTTTTGTGATAGCTCAACCGTTGTATTTGACGACCTGAGAGAAGTCGACCGCCTTGAGCGACGCGCCGCCGATGAGGCCGCCGTCGATCTGAGGCATCGCCATCAGCTCTTTCGCGTTCTTGGGATTCATGGATCCGCCATATTGGATGCGCACTCTCTCTTCGGCGTTCTTCTCGCCGTAGAGCTCGCCCATCGTGCGGCGAATGATCGCGATCGTGTCGTTGGCGTCCTGCGCGGTCGCAGTCTTGCCGGTGCCGATTGCCCAAACGGGCTCATAGGCGATCACGATGTTGTCGAGATCGGCGGCGTCAACTCCGTCGAACGCGCCCTTGGTATGTCTGACGAGGACTTCTTCGACTTTGCCGCCCTCTCTCTCCTCAAGCGTTTCGCCGACGCAGATGATGGGCTTCAAGCCCTTGGCAAGAGCGGTCTTGACGCGCTTGTTGACGGTCTCGTCCGTCTCGCCGAAATATTGACGGCGCTCGCTGTGTCCGATGATGACGTACTCGACGCCCTGCTCCAAGAGCATATCCGCGCTGATCTCGCCGGTGAAAGCTCCTTTTTCTGCCCAATGCACGTTCTCCGCGCCGAGCTTGATGTTGGTGCCCTTGATCGCTTCGCCCGCCGCCCAGATGCTGGTGTACGGCACGCAGATCACGACTTCTGCCTCCGCGTCCTTGACGAGCGGAATGAGGTCGTTGAGCAGCGCATAGGTCTGCGCCTTGGTGTTGTTCATCTTCCAGTTGCCTGCAATGATGGGTCTTCTCATTTTTATACCTCGCAAATAATTACTTCTTGTCGTTGAGGCAAGCGATGCCGGGGAGCACCTTGCCTTCGAGCAGTTCGAGCGACGCGCCGCCGCCGGTGGAGATGTGAGTCATCTTGTCCGCAAAGCCGAGAGTCTTGACTGCCGCAGCGCTGTCTCCGCCGCCGATGATCGTCGTGGCGTCCTTGGCGTCTGCCATCGCCTGAGCGACTGCGATCGTGCCCTTTGCCAAGACGGGGTTCTCAAACACGCCCATAGGTCCGTTCCAGACAACGGTCTTGGCGCTCTTGATGACGTCGGCGAACAACTTCTTGGTCGCGTCGCCGATGTCGAGACCCATCTTGTCCGCAGGGATGCTGTCGGCGGCAACGGTCTCGATCTCGATCGGAGAGTCGATGGGATCGGGGAAGGAATCTGCGACGACGGTGTCGATGGGCAGATAGATCTTCTTGCCGAGTTTCTGAGCCTTGGCGAGCATGTCCTTGCAATATGCCATCTTCTCGTTGTCGACCAGCGACTTGCCCACTTCCATGCCCTCTGCCGCGAGGAAGGTGTACGCCATTCCGCCGCCGATGATCAAGCTGTCGCACTTGTCGAGCAAGTTGTCGATGACCTTGAGCTTGTCGGCAACCTTGGCGCCGCCGAGCACTGCGACGAAGGGTCTGACGGGATCTTCGAGAGCCTTGCCCATGATCTTGAGCTCCTTCTCGATCAAGAAACCGCAAACGGCGACTTTGACAAAGCCGTATTCGACGATCGCCGCGGTGGACGAATGCGAACGGTGAGCGGTGCCGAAAGCGTCGTTGACATAGATGTCGCAATAGGAAGCGAGCTGCTTGCAGAAGTTCTCGTCCCTGCCTTCTTCCTCTGCGTAGAAGCGCAGATTCTCGAGCAACACGCATTCGCCGGGCTTGCATGCGGCGACCTTTGCCTTTGCGTCATCGCCGATGACGTCCTTGGCGAAGGTGACCTTGCCGCCCAAAAGCTCGTTGAGCTTGTCCGCGACGGGCTTGAGGGTGAGCTTGACGGGGTCGTTCTTCAAAGCCTTGGCGATGTACGCCTCGGTAGCTGCGGCTCTCTCGCTCTCGGGCAGAGCCTCGACAGCCTTCTTTTCCTTCTTGTTCAAGCCGACCTTTGCGCTGAAAATGCTGTGCGGCTTGCCCATATGGGAGCAAAGGATGACCTTTGCGCCGTGCTCCATAAGATACTTGATCGTGGGCAATGCGCCGATGATGCGCGTGTCGTCGGTGATGACTCCGTCCTTCATCGGAACGTTGAAGTCCACTCTGACGAGGCAGCGCTTGCCGTTTACGTCTACGTCTCTGATTGTCATCTTGTCCATAGAAAAATCTCCTTAGCCGCCCAAGCGGCTCATGATAAAATTTTCACACCGATATTATATCATTGCGCTCGCCTTTTTTACAAGTATATATGCGTAATTGTTTTGTCAAAAAAGCGTAGCGAAAAAGAGAGGCTCCGCGCCTCTCTCCTGCGCCTCTCAGACGCGGTAGATCCAATCGCTCTTGCGCGGCTTGGCAGGCGGTATCTCGCCGTCCGGATAGCCGAGCGCAACGTGCCCCACTCCGACATAGTCGCCCTCGATGCCGAGCGAGCGCAACAGCTGCTTGCCGAAATCGCTCTCGAGCTCCTCCTTCGCGCGATGTATCCAGCACGAGCCCACGCCGAGCGACCAGGCGGCATTCATCAGATTGCAGATCACGCAGCTGCCGTCATAGACGTCGGTCGGACGCTTCTTCGCCGCGACGAGCAAGATCGTCGGCGCGCCGTAAAAGGGATCGAAGCCCTTGTCCCATCCGCCGATCTCGGCGTTCTTCGCCGCGATCGCGTCGCGCGTCTTGCGGTCGTTGACGACGATGATGACGGGGCTCTGCTGTCCCATGCCCGTCGGAGCGTAAGTCCCTGCGGTCAAGATCTGATCGAGGACGTCATCCGGGATCGGATCGCTCTTGAATTTGCGGACGCTGCGGCGCGTCTCCAATACTTTCAATGTTTCGTTCATATCTCCTCCTCGGCTTGCGCCTTATCGCGCGTCTTCATCGGCGCGCGCCTGTGATATTCAAGATCCTCTTCTTCAATTTTTGCAAAGACGTATCGACTTTTTTGACGGTCACGCCGATCGCCGACGCGATCTCCTTGTACGACTTGCCCGACAGATAGAGGTTGAGCAACGTCTTTTCTTCTTCCGACAGCTCGCTGTCGAGTCTGCGCGCGAGGTCGCGTCCGTTCTCGCGCGAGATCGCGATCTCCTCCGCGCTCATCTCGGCGCCGAGCAATTCGTCCGCCTCGGGCAGAGGTATGTAGCCGTTGAGCGCCTTGTGCTTGTCGCGGTTGGCGGACTTGATCACGTCGAGCAGCCTGTTTTTGACGCAGCTCGAAGCGTAGGACGCAAAGGCTCCGTGACCGGGATCGAAGGTCTTGATCGCACGATAGAGGGCGATCATCCCCTCTTGCGCCAAGTCCTCGAAGTCGCCTCCTACAAGAAAATAGCGGCGCGCAAGCGCCGTCGCGATGCTCTTGTATTTGACGAGCAAACTCTCGACTGCCGCCTCGTCTCCGACGGCGGCGAGCTCAAACAGTCTCTTTTCGTCCTCGCTCACAGCTTTCCTCCGCGCTGTCTGACCGCCTCGTAGCAGATTATGCCGCAGGCGACGGAAGCATTGAGCGAATTGACTTTGCCGAATTGGGGTATGGACACCGCCCTGTCGCACAGCTTGGCGGTGAGCCGCGACACTCCGTCGCCCTCGCCGCCTATCACGAGCGCGGTGGCCGAGCGAAGATCAACGCCGTACATCGACTCGCCGTCCATATCGGCGCAATAGACGTTGAAGAACTCGTCTTTGAGCCTGCGCACGGCGTCATTGATGTTGACGACTCTCGCGACTTTGACGTGCGCGGCGGCGCCTGCCGAAACGCGCATAACGGTGGCGTTGACGGACGCGCTGCGGCGCGACGGAATGATCACTCCGTCCGCTCCCGCGCACTCGGCGACTCTGATGATGCTGCCGAGATTGTGCGGATCCATTATCCCGTCCAAAACAAGCAAAAACGGCGCGGCTCCGTCTGCGGAATTGAGTGCGATCAGCTCGTCGAGCGTGCAGTAGCCAAAATCTTTGGCGACGGCGACGACGCCTTGATGACGCACTCCTTCGGACTTGACGTCCAGCTCGGATCTGTCGACAAATTGAGTGGGAACGCCCTTTTCGCGCGCGAGCTTGACAAGATCGCGCATATCGTGCGAGCCCTTGGCGAAGTATATCTCCTCGACGGGCAGATCGCTCAATATCGCCTCCCAAACTGCGTTTTTGCCGGCGACGATCATTTCAGCTCCCTTCTTCTTGCCCTGACTTCTTCGGGTCTGCCGCACGACATCTTGCCCTCCGAGCACGGACCGGACACGCAGGACGGGCCGCTCGCGGAAAAGAGCATCGGCGCGACTTCGCTGACGAGCGCGAGCATCTGCCACGCGACTTCACGGATCTCCCATTGGGCGCGGTTGCAGCAACGAATGCGGAAGAAGTGCATCAGCTCGCGCGCGTTCATCGTGACGAACATCTTGGTCTCCGCCGCGTTGGGCAGCACGAACCGCGCGTCCTCGTTGGACTTTTCGCACGCGCCGCCGAGAAGCTGCTGCCACTCGGTGTACCAGCTCTGGATCGTATCCATCTGCGCGCGGAACTTCGCCGCATACTCTTCGCCGAGAGCCTCGATCGACGGGGGAACGACATAGTTGAACGTCTCCTCTCCGCTCGCGGAAACATATCTCTGCGACTTGACAGAGAAGCTGGCGATGCGGTGGCGCGTGATCTGCGCGAGAAGTGCGCGCGACACGCCCTCGATGCCGAACGTGAAGGACGCGTGCTCGATCGGCGAGAGATGGCTCATCGAGACGAGCCTTTGCAAAAACTTGGATATGTCCTTGCTCTCTATCCCCTTTTTCAGCTCTTGGATGTCGGCGTCGCTGTAACACAGCTTGGCGGCGAGCGCGATCACCTTTTCGGGATCGGGGGTGTAGTCAAGCAAGACGACTTTGGGTTTGACCTGAGGCATAAAAACTCCGTTGCGCAATGCGCTGTCATATTTCTTTTATGATATACCGAAACTCAAAAAAAAGCAACCGAAAAACTTTCGATCGCTCAATCATCCGAATGCGAAACTTGCGCCGCCGCTTCCAAAAGCTGCCGCAGTCTGTCTGTCTCGCCTGTCAAATACAACCAGCCGAACACCGCTTCGAGCCCGCTCGCCTTGCGATATTCCGCGACGGAAGCGTGCTTGGCGACTGTGCCCGAGTGACTGTTGCGGCCGCGCAGATAGACATCACGCTCCTCGTCCGTGAAGGCGCCTTGGAGCGCGTCCGCCGCCGCTGCCTGGGCTGTCGCCCTTGCCTGCGCCGACACGAGGACGTGCAGCTTGCCCGCCTTGGCGTGCGACGACGTCGCAAAGCGCGTGCGCAGATAGAGCATCTGCACCGCGTCGCCGACATATGCCAAGACGAGCGGATTGAGCTCGCGCGCCTCGGACGGCGTCAGTTGCCGCCCGAGCTGCGGAATGGCTCCTTCATGCTCCATACTTGGTCTTGAAGTAGTCGAACAGCAGTTGGTCGCTGTACGTCTTTTGTCCTGTGACTTCGAGCGTCTTTTGCTCGATGTACTGCTTGCAGCTGCGCTCCATGATGCGGATGATCGCAAACGCCTCGTCCATGTCTCTGCCTGCGCAGAACACGCCGTGGTTGGCCATAAAGCAGGCGTTGCGCCCCTTCATCGCCGCGACGGTGCCGTTGCGCAATTTCTTGGTGCCGGGCAAGCCGTATGCTCCGACG
>CALWKR010000039.1 GCA_944381315.1 uncultured Christensenellaceae bacterium | reverse complement strand
GACCAACGCAAGGGTGACCGTGCAAGAGGTGACGGTGACTGACGCAACGAAGATACCTGACAGAGCATTTGAGTCCGCCGTGAAGATAACCAAGATCTTGATAAATGAGGGCTGCACAAGCATAGGGGCAAGAGCGTTTGCAGCATGCGCGAATTTGCAAGATCTCTACCTGCCCTCGACGTTGGAAATCATCTCTGCCGACGCGTTCCAAAGAGCCAACGTGGATATGAACATCCACTTTGCCGGAACGGAACAGCAATGGCTCGAGCTCACCCAAGACGTTGCATTGCCCGAGAACGCGAATGTGATGTTCGGGGGATGAGACAAGATCGAGAACGGCAACGGCTCGCGGCGATCTTGCTCCAAATATAAAGTGCGGCACGAAAAGCCGCCTTTTTCGTTTGAGATACTTTGTTTAGTGAAACTTATCGGTAAAAATCAAATATCGGCGCAGAATCGTGTTTTCTAAGAAAAAACAATTTACAGAGAGCAGAGCGAGCGTGCAGCTGGAGCGGATCGCGGAGCGAGACGCGGACCCGGGTGAGAATGCCGGCAAGAAAAAAGCGACACCGAAGTGTCGCGTTGGTGACTCTGCCGGGATTCGCCTTACAGCGAGCAGAGCGAGCGTGCAGCGGGTGCGGATCGCGGAGCGAGACGCGGACCCGGGTGAGAATGCCGGCAAGAAAAAAGCGACACCGAAGTGTCGCGTTGGTGACTCTGCCGGGATTCGAACCCGGGTAGCAGCCGTGAGAGGGCTGAGTCTTAACCGCTTGACCACAGAGCCGTCAAAGTATCATTATATTAGCATATCAAAACGCATTTGTCTACCGTTTTTAGCAAAAAAGTTGAGATCATGCTTTGAGGGTGACCGAAAAGCTGATCAAGATCATCGCGACGTAGTAGAATATCATCACCACATAGTTGAGCATGCGTTTGAGGTTGATGTCCGAGCCGTAGTAGGTATAGCAGAGCGCGGAGTCGGAGATCATGAAGAACGCGATCGCGAAGAGCATTGCGATGTAGAAGTCGCTGCGCAGCTCGATGAAGCCGTTGAGCGCAGAGAGGAAGGACATCGAGATTATGATGCCGTAGAGGATCATGACGAAGCCGTATTTGTCGAAGGTCACGACATGGGCGCGGTGGAGCAGAAGCATGGCGATCGGGACGACGAGCAGCAACGGAAGGAGCCAAAAGTTGAACGTCCCGACGTCTGCGATCATGGCGGCGGAGAAGATGATGTGCGCGGCGGAGAAAAATATTATGCCGCCCAGCAGGAATCGCGTTTCGAACTTTTCTTCAAACAGCTCTTTGAGCATGAGCATGACGTCGCCTGCGATGCAGAAGATCAGCCCCGAGAGCACGAATGCGGAATAGCGCAAGTCGACGGGATTGAGGAAGGACGAGAGGATGCCGATGATCATGAATCCGACCGATGCGGCGAGCTTGAAAATGCAAGCCCAGACGCGTTTTTCGTTGACGTAGAACGCGCCTGTCGCGATCGCACAGACGAGTATGTAGGCGCACAGCGGGTAGATCCACCACATTCTCATAGAGCCTCCGATCAGATGGCGAAGTTGCCTTGTTTGAAGACGGGCACTTCGGAGCCGTCTTCTTTTATGCCGACGATGGAGAGGTCGCGCGTGCCGATCATAAAGTCGACGTGCACGCCCGAGAAGTTCACGCCGCGAGCGGCGAGTTGTTCGTCGGTCATCTTGTCCGCGCCCTCGATGAGCGGATAAGCTCTGCCGATGGCGAGGTGGCAGCTTGCGTTTTCGTCGAACAGAGTGTTGAAAAACAACGTCTCCAAGCTGCGTATAGGCGAGTCGTATTGTACGAGGGCGACTTCGCCGAGATAGCGCGAGCCATCGTCGCTTTCGATGATGCCTTTGAGGATCTCTTCGCCCTGTTTCGCGCCGAAGTCGACGATCTTGCCTTGGCTGAATTTGAGCCAAAACTTGTCGATGATGTTGCCGTCATGGACGAGGGGCATCGAGGCATAGACGACGCCGTCCACCTTGTTGCGGTCGGGCAGCGAGAAGATCTCTTCGGTCGGCATATTGGCGCAAAAGCTCTTGCCGTAGGTGGTCTTTTCGCGCGCGCCGGTGAAGTAATAGCCATTGGGCAAGCCGACGGTGAGATCGGTGCCGAGGCTGTTGACGTAGTGCAGGGCGACGAACTTTTGGGCATTGATCCGCGCCGACCGCTCGAGCAGAGCGTCTTGATGCTCTTTCCAAGCTTTGATGCTGTTGCGCACGTCGAGGCGCATGGACTTGACGATCATGTCCCACAATTTGGCGATCGCCGCGCGCGGCTTTTCGTCGGGGAAAACGCTCGTTGCCCATTCTTCGCAAGGCACGGCGCAGAGAGTCCAGCGGATCTTGTTGGCTGTCGCGCAGTCGAAATAGCGCTTGAAAGCCTTGTCTGCCGCTTTGGAATATTCGGACAGCTTGCGCGGATCCACTCCGTCGTAGAGCTTGGGGTCTTCCGACAAGATTTGTATGACCACCGAGTGCTTGGTGTCATAGGAGTTCTTCATATCGGAGACAAAGGACGGGATGTCCGTCAGCGTGTCAACGTCTTCGTTGATGAATTTGAGTCGCGAGATCTTGCGGTCGTTGTAGTTGACATAGACGCGCCTTGCGCCGCGCTTGTAGCATTGTTCGCAAATGAGTCTCGCAAGGGGCGCGCCCTCGAGAGAGGAATTGATCAGCACGTCGTCGCCCTTGCCGACATTGGCGCCGGTGACGGTCACAAGTTTTGCATATTTTTTTAGAAGAGTTTGATTCATAGTCGTCTCCAATCAATATTATACAGTAAAATATCCGTATTATCAAGACAAAACGCAAACATCTTTGCAAACGCTCGAGATATGCGCGCATCGCGCGCGCGTACCTCAAAGAGATAAACATATCGCAAATTATTTGACATTCGAGGGTGAATTTTGTACAATATGGACGAGAAAAAGACAGTCGGAGGCGCATCCGTCTCCGATCGCCAAGACAAGAAAATAAATTTGTGAGGATATGATATGAAAATCGTCAAAGTTATCGGCAGAGAAATCATTGATTCTCGTGGCAACCCCACCGTTGAAGCAGAAGTCGTTCTTCAAGACGGCACCGTAGGCAGAGGCGCTGCTCCGAGCGGCGCGTCCACCGGCGAATTCGAGGCTCTCGAGCTTCGCGACGGAGACAAAAAGCGCTTCGGCGGCAAGGGCGTTTCCAAGGCGGTCAACAACATCAACACCGTCATCAACGATACCCTTTGCGGCATGGATGCTTCCGACATCTATGCGATCGACAAGGCAATGATCGCCGCAGACGGCACCAAGGACAAGTCCAAGTTGGGCGCCAACGCGATCCTCGCGGTCTCGATCGCTTGCTGCAAGGCGGCGGCAAACAAGCTGGGCATCCCTCTCTACCGCTTCTTGGGCGGCGTTTCGGGCAACAGACTTCCCGTCCCGATGATGAACATCCTCAACGGCGGCGCTCACGCTGCAAACACCGTTGACGTGCAAGAATTCATGATCATGCCTGTCGGAGCCGAGAGCTTCGCAGAAGGTCTGCGTTGGTGCACCGAGGTGTTCCATGCGCTTGCCGCATTGCTCAAATCCAAGGGCCTCGCGACTTCGGTCGGCGATGAGGGCGGCTTTGCTCCCGACCTCGCCAGCGACGAAGAGGCTATCCAATACATCCTCGAAGCCGTTGAGAAGGCAGGCTACAAGCCCGGCAAGGACTTCGTCCTCGCTATGGACGCCGCTTCCAGCGAGTGGAAGGACAGCAAGAAGGGCAAGGGTCACTACCTGCTGCCCAAGTGCAAGAAGGAATTCACTTCCGAAGAGCTCGTCGAGCATTGGGCAAACTTGATCGCCAAGTACCCCATCTACTCGATCGAGGACGGTCTCGACGAAGAAGATTGGGAAGGCTGGAAGATGATGACCGCCAAGTTGGGCGGCAAGGTCCAGCTCGTCGGCGACGACCTGTTCGTCACCAACACCGAGAGATTGAAGAAGGGCATCGAGCTCGGCTGCGGCAACTCCATCCTCATCAAGCTCAACCAGATCGGTTCCGTTTCCGAGACGCTCGAGGCCATCAAGATGGCTCACGAGGCAGGCTACACCGCGATCACTTCTCACCGCTCCGGCGAGACTGAGGATACGACGATCGCCGACCTCGCCGTCGCTCTCAACACCTGCCAGATCAAGACCGGCGCTCCCAGCAGAAGCGAGCGCGTCGCGAAGTACAATCAGCTTCTCCGCATCGAGGAAGACCTCGGCGAAGGCGCTGTATGGCCCGGCTTCAAGGCATTCAAGTTCACTCGTTGACAAAAGACAAAAGCCCCGATTCGTCGGGGCTTTTTTGTTGCCGAAAATGCGGATCGAAAGAGCGAAAAGCCATATCGATCTATAAAAAGCGATCTCTCCGATGAAGAGAGATCACGATATGCGGCGATGATCGTTGACCGACGACCGCAATGCAGAGGCTTGTTCCGACCATATACGGATATTATCCGTTTTGATTTGGGGCGGTTAAATATATTTTTTGAGCAACAGCCAAGAATCCTTCGTCTACTTCAAAATAATAATTTCCGTATTGGTAGCTCCTTGGGATCTCGTATACAAAGCTAACGGTGTCGGCTATGCCGGGCCCTAACGTAAGCGTCAGCCAAAAGCCGTCGTCGAGATATATGCCTGCACTGTCAACTTCGTATTGCAAGTCGCCGTTTTTCAAAACGAAGTCGGATGACGAATAGGCCCTTTCATTAGAGCCTAAATTTTCGACTCTCGCAACTACGACCAAAAAGATGTAGTCGGTCGTGTCGAATCCGATCTGTGTAGTCTCATAAACATTGAGCACTCTGACGCGAGTGTCGCCGGTCGTAACGGTATCGCCGATATAGTGTTTGTCATTTTCCGTGGTAGGGGGAGGGGTGTTGTCATCTGTGTCGCTTCCTCCGCCTCCTGCCGCTGCACCTATCACGGCGGCAATAACGATGATTACGATCAGCCAAAACCACCATTTTTGATAGAACTTCTTCTTTGTTTGTCCTTCGTCCATAATAACTCCTCCAAAGGGTTCTTGCACTAATTATAATTAGCAAAGCGCCCATTTGTCAATAATTTTACTTATAATAATTTTATGGCTGAATTTGACAGGAGAATCTTTGCCGAGAGGCTCAAGGAGTTGCGGCTTGAACGCGGCTTGGGACAAAACGTCCTTGCCGTTGCGCTCGGATTGAGCAATGCTTCAATAAGTTATTGGGAAACCGGCAAACAGGAGCCGACTGTCGGCGCACTGTACAAATTGGCTACTTTTTTCGGCGTCTCTGCCGACTATCTCATAGGACTTGAAGATTGATCTGTTTGGATCGCGCTGTCAGACTGTCATATTTTCTCGTAGACCGCTCGCTGCAATTACAATATATCGAGACAAATATGGGGAGCATGAGGTAATTCGTTTTGCCATGGCATGCCATGCATTCGACGACCGTCGAAAGAGGGGCGTTTGAGCAAGACTTTTTCTGTATCGCTTTGATGTAGACGATCAAAGCGTCGACTTGGCTCGCTGTCGGCATCTCTTGCCTCAATCGAGCATGCACGGCTTGCGCGGCATGGCAATATCGACAAAGACGATCGCTTTGCAGTCAAAGCCGATCGATCATGCCGACGTCGGCTTGCTGTCGGCGAAAATGGGAGACAGAGCTTGCGATGTAAACGCTTCCCCGACATAGCGATCGTGAATAGAGCGGAGGGATCCGAAGAAGGCGTCATCGCCGAGGCTGCCGCGCAGAGAATAGAGCGCGGCTGCCGCTTTGCAATAGACGGTGGCATAGTAGTCGTATTGGGAAGAGTATTCCGCAAGCGGGCGCGATATGTCGCCGCCGTTTTTGCCGTTTGAGACGGCGGTGCCGAGCAGCGCCGCGCCAAATGACGGCAGCGCGTCGGCAAAGTATGCGAACGTGCTTGCCTGTGCGAGAGCCTCGTCCTGCCACGGGCGGCGGACTTGGTCAAAGCCGACGTCGTCATACCACCAGCCGTGAGCGACTTCGTGGACGATACTCGCTGCCGTTTGGGCGGCGGAAAGGCTGTCGGAGACATAGACCAAACCGCAATATTCCATGCCTCCGCCGTAGAACGGGAGCACGACGACGGAAAGAGTGCGGCGCGCACGCATGCCGAACTTGGCGTCGAAGTAGCGCGAAGAGGAGAGAGCAAGATCGGCGGCGGAGCGCGCGACGGCGATGTCGTCGGCATAGGCAGTGACGCAAAAGTCTCCGTCGGAAGCTGTTGCGATCTCGGGGTCGTCGAGAAGAACGCATGTGAAGTCGCGAGCGTTTTTCAAGGTGACGGACACGCCGCCTTCCGTCGCAGAGACGTCGCCGCCGACGGCGACGGTGAAGCCCGGAGGGAAGCATATATCGACATAGTGATCCGCCGCGTCAAACGCGTACGGATCTCCTATCGAATAGTATCGAAAGTCGGTGATCTCGCCGTCAAACACGCACAATCTCGGGAGAATGTCGGCAAGCCTGATCGCGAAGTCGTCATAGCCCAAGCGCATTGCATTGCGCGGCAGATCGAGAGTGTAGTCAAAGCAAAAATTTCCTGCCCGTGTAGATCTTACGCTATTTTTTGGATATACGATCAAAGTCTCTCCGCATATCTCCCATGCCGCGACGTCGCCGCTCAGCCGAAGATCGGAGATGCTTGCGACGTCGATCCCGTCGGGATATGCCTCCGGCAGATCCGATTCGAGCGCCGGGATTGTGGAGTCGTCGCAAAAGAGGACGGGAGGGAATGCGAACGGCAGCGACGACGCGTCGGGCAAGCCGTCGGCGGCGACGCGGACAGAGACTTCTACGCGATCGGCGGAGACTACGTCGATGTCGGCATGGTATTCTGCCGCACAGTCGGTTTGTGCTTGGGGCGTGCACGCCGCGAAGGGCACGATCGTTGCGAGGACGGCGATCGCGGCGAGAGCGAGGACGAGCTTTGTCATATAGATATGTTACGGCGAAGAGGCTTGGGATATGAGACGGCAAATAGATATGGATAACGCGCGCGTAGAGGAAAGGGGACGCGAAAAAGCAAAAAATGTCAAAATTTCGCTTGACAACCCTGTCTCGCAAGACTATAATATCCCCATAAAACAAAACAGGCAACAAAGGCGTTGCGGATCGTCGATATATCGGCGTTCGCGGCGCCTTTTTCATTTGGAGGTAAAAATGAAAGCGTCGGAAATTTTCGGTGAAAACGTATTTGACATTGCCGTCATGCGCGACAAGCTGCCCAAGGACGTCTACAAGTCGTTGGTCAGCACGATCAACAGCGGAACTCCTCTCGATCCGAGCGTGGCGAGCGTCGTCGCCAACGCGATGAAAGATTGGGCGGTCGAGAAGGGAGCGACGCACTTTACGCATTGGTTCCAGCCTATGACCGGGATCACCGCCGAAAAGCACGATTCCTTTGTCTCTCCCGACAAGGACGGCAGAGCGATGATGGAGTTTTCGGGCAAGGAGCTCGTCATGGGCGAGCCCGACGCGTCGAGCTTCCCGTCGGGCGGCGTCAGGGCGACGTTCGAGGCGAGAGGCTACACGGCGTGGGATCCGACTTCCTATGCGTTCGTCAAGGACGGAACGCTTTATATCCCCAGCGTGTTCTTCTCGTACAGCGGCGAAGTATTGGACAAGAAGACGCCGTTGCTCAAGAGTATGAACGCGCTCAATCATGAGGCGCTGCGCATCTTGCGTCTGTTCGGTCATGACGAGGTCAAGCAGGTGTTCTCGACCGTCGGCGCAGAACAGGAATACTTCTTGATCGACAAGAAGGACTACCTCAGGAGAAAGGATCTTGTCTACACCGGGCGCACGCTGTTCGGCGCCAAGCCGCCCAAGGGGCAGGAGATGGAAGATCACTACTTCGGCGCGATCACGACGCGCGTCTCGGAGTTCATGCGCGAGCTGGACGAAGAACTGTGGAAGCTGGGTATCTTCGCCAAGACCAAGCACAACGAAGTCGCGCCTGCGCAACACGAGCTTGCGCCGCTGTTTGCGTCGTCCAACCTCGCCAACGATCAAAACCAATTGATAATGGAGATGATGAAGAGGGTCGCGGACAGGCGCGGACTCGCCTGCCTGCTGCACGAAAAACCGTTCGCAGGGATCAACGGCAGCGGCAAGCACAACAACTGGTCGATGAGCACGGACACGGGCGTCAACTTGCTCGATCCGGGCAGCACTCCTGCGGAGAACAGCCGCTTTATGCTGTTCTTCACCGCCGTTATCAAAGCGGTCAACGAATATCAGGATCTGCTGCGTCTGTCCGTCGCCAGCGCGGGCAACGATCACAGACTCGGCGCCAACGAAGCGCCCCCGGCAGTCGTATCCGTCTATGTCGGCGAAGAGCTCGCCGAGGTGCTCAAAGCCTTTGAGAAGGACGAAAAGTACGCGGGCAAAAAGCGCAGCGTGATCAAGCTCGGAGTGGACACGTTGCCCGATCTGCCCAAGGATACCACCGATCGTAACCGCACGTCTCCGTTTGCTTTTACGGGCAACAAGTTCGCGTTCCGCATGGTCGGATCGTCGTTCTCGCTTGCAGGCCCCAACATCGTCATCAACACCATCGTTGCGGATGTACTGAGGGAGTTTGCGGACGAGCTCGAAAAGGCGAGCGACTTCACGAGCGCGGTGCACGACCTCGTGGTCAGGACCATCCGCGAAAACAAGAGGATCATCTTCAACGGCAACAACTATTCCGACGAGTGGCTTGAAGAAGCCAAGAGGAGAGGATTGTCCAACCTCAAAAACACTGCCGAGGCGTTGCCGCTGTTTGCAGGCAGACAGAGCGTCGAGCTGTTCGAGAGAATGGGAGTCATGTCCGAGCGCGAAGTCGTGACGAGGACGGAGATCATGCTCGAGAGCTATTGCAAGACGATCGCGATCGAGGGCTTGACGATGTCCGAGATGGTCAAGAGAGATATCTATCCTGCCGTGAACGACTATATAATCGACGTCTGCAAGGCGATCGAGAGCAAGAAGAGCGTCGTCGGCACGCATTACGCAGTCGAAGAAGAGCTTGTCCGCAAGCTGTCCGACAACGCCGAGATGATGTGGACCAAGACGCAGGAGCTCGACAAGCTCCTTGCCGAGGCAAAGTCCGTCGAGGGCGGAGCCGCCGAGCAGTCCGCGTTCTATGCCGAGAAAGTTTTGCCGATGATGCAGGAGATCAGGATCGTCGTCGATTGCACCGAGACGATCACTCCCAAGGCGATGTGGCCGTATCCGTCGTACGGAGAATTGCTGTTCGGAGTTTGACAGCCAAAGAGGTGAAGTGATGTTGAGAGAAGGGCAGTTCAGGAACCCTTCGGGATGTGCCGTATCCGCGGTGATAGACAGGAGCGGAAAACCAATGAGCGGACAGCGCATGATCGATTCGATAGCGGTCATGCGCGAACGCTCCAACGGTTTGGGCGGCGGGTTTGCCGGCTACGGGATCTATCCCGACTACAAAGAATTCTATGCGTTTCATCTGTTTTTCGACAGCAAGGAGGCGCGCAAAGAGACGGAGAGTTTCATTCTCCGTCATTTCGAGATCGCCTATTCTTCGGAGATCCAGACCCGCAAGATACCCCAGGTCACGGATGAGCCGATCATATGGCGCTATTTTCTTGCGCCGCTGTCGCGCAAGCTCGCGGACAGTCACTTGGACGAACGCGAGTATGTCGCGCGCTGCGTCAACCGCATCAACGTCTGCATAGATGGCGCTTATGTCTTTTCGAGCGGCAAAAATATGGGCATCTTCAAGGGCGTCGGCTATCCCGAGGACATAGGCGCGTTCTATCGCCTCGACGAGTACTTCGGCTATTGCTGGACCTGCCACGGCAGATATCCTACCAATACCCCGGGATGGTGGGGCGGCGCGCACCCGTTCGGCTTGCTCGACTATTCGATCGTCCACAACGGCGAGATCTCGTCGTATGATGCCAACCGCAGATATATCGAAATGTTCGGCTACAAGTGCACGCTCAAGACGGATACCGAGGTCATCACCTACATCATCGATTACCTCGTGCGCAAGCGCGGCTTGACCATGCAGGAGGCGGCAAAGGTGATCGCGCCTTCGTTTTGGGCGACCATATCTTCCAAGAGCGAAGAGGCGCAGAGGGAGGAGACTTTTTTGCGCAGAGCGTTCCCGTCGCTGCTCGTCACAGGCCCGTTCTCGATCATAGTCGGCTACACGGGCGGCATCATGGCGCTCAACGACAGGCTGAAATTGCGCTCCGCAGTCTGCGCGACCAAGGGCGATCTCGCCTATGTCGCCAGCGAAGAGAGCGCCATCCGCAAGGTGGAGCCCGATCTCGACAAGGTCTGGTCCCCGGCAGGCGGCGAGGCGGCGGTGTTCGAATTGTACGACAAGGAGGGAGTGTGATATGCAGACATACATATATCCCGAATACGAAGTCGTGCGCGACCGCGCCAAGTGCGTCAACTGCCGCATTTGCGAGAGGGAGTGCGCCAACGGCGTCCACCGCTTTGACGAAAAGCTCAAAGTCATGGTCGAGGACAGCGCCAAGTGCGTCAATTGCCATCGCTGCGTCTGTATGTGTCCCGTTCACGCGCTCAAGATCGTCAAGTCGGACGACACCTACAAGCTCAACGCCAATTGGGACAACAGGACGATCAACGAGATATTCAAACAGGCGGACAGCGGCGGCGTGCTGCTCTCTTCGATGGGAAATCCCAATACATATCCGATATTTTGGGACAATCTGCTCATCAATGCGTCGCAGGTGACCAATCCGCCGATCGATCCGCTGCGCGAGCCGATGGAGACGCAGATGTGGCTGGGGAGCCGCGTCGTATCGATACGCCGCGACGCCGAAGGCAAGCTCGTCGACACGCTCAAGCCTCAGCTCAAATTGTCGGTGCCGATCATGTTCTCGGCGATGAGTTACGGTTCGATCAGCTACAATGCGCACGAGAGTCTCGCGCGCGCCGCGTCCGAGCTCGGGATCTACTACAACACGGGCGAGGGAGGACTGCACAAGGACTTTTACAAATACGGCGCCAATACTATCGTCCAAGTTGCTTCGGGAAGATTCGGCGTGTTCCGCGAATATCTCGATACGGCGGCGGCAATAGAGATCAAGATGGGGCAGGGCGCCAAGCCGGGCATAGGCGGACACCTCCCGGGAGCAAAGATAACCGCCGACGTCGCCGAAACGCGTATGATCCCCGAGGGGGCGGACGCGATCTCGCCGGCGCCTCATCACGACATCTATTCGATCGAGGACTTGCGCCAGCTCGTCATGTCGCTCAAAGAGGCGACCGACTACAAAAAGCCCGTGTTCGTCAAGATAGCCGCGGTGCACAACATCGCCGCGATCGCCAGCGGCATAGCGCGCAGCGGCGCGGACGTGATCGCGATCGACGGTTTCCGCGGAGGTACCGGCGCGGCTCCCACGAGGATAAGGGACAACGTCGGCATCCCCGTCGAAGTGGCGCTCGCGCAAGTCGACCAACGGCTGCGCGAAGAGGGCATCCGCGACAATGTGTCGATCGTCGCCGGCGGCTCGATACGCTCGTCGGGCGATCTGCTCAAAGCGATCGCGCTCGGCGCGGACGCTTGCTATATCGGTACGGCGGCGCTGCTTGCGATGGGCTGCCATCTGTGCCGCAGCTGCCATTCCGGAAAGTGCAATTGGGGCATAGCGACCCAGCGGCCCGACCTCGTCAAGAGACTCGATCCCGACGAAGGCGCGAGACGCCTTGTCAATCTCGTCACGGCGTGGAAGCACGAGCTCGAGGAGATGATGGGCGGCATGGGCATCAACTCGGTCGAGGCGCTCAGAGGCAACAGACTCATGTTGCGCGGCATAGGCCTGACGGATCGCGAATTGAACATTCTCGGCGTAAAGAGCGCCGGCGAGTCCATGTGAGGTGCATATGAAGATAGACGCAAAAGACATGGCTTGCGAGCAGCTCAACGCCGCGATCAAGGCGTCGGCGGATCGCAAAATAGAGGTCACGGACGTGGTGGGACAGAGATACATCGCCACCGCTTGCTCCGACAAGGAGATCGAGATCCACGGCACGCCGGGCAACGCTATGGGAGCCTATCTCGACGGGGCGACTATCGCCCTGTACGGCAATGCCCAAGAGGCGACCGGCGATACGATGAACGGCGGAGAGATAGACGTCTTCGGCAGTGCCGGCGACGCCACGGGCTACGCTATGCGCGGCGGCAAGATCTTCATCCGCGGAGACGTCGGCTATCGCTGCGGCATACATATGAAGGCATATCGCGACAACAAACCTGCGATCGTCATCGGCGGCAGAGCGGGCAGCTTTCTCGGCGAATATCAAGCAGGAGGCACGATCGTCGTGCTCGGCGACGAGATAGGCGACAAGCCCGTCGTCGGATATTTCTGCGGTACGGGAATGCACGGCGGAGAGATGTATCTGCGCTGCGATCGCATCCCGGTCACGCTGCCGCCACAGGTCAAAGCGGAGCAGATCGACGCGATTCCGAGCGACGTGAAAGCTCTTGTCGAAAGGTGGTGCAAGCTGTTCGATAAAGATGTAAAAACCTACACGGGCGCCAAATTTTTCAAATTGACGCCGGACAGCGAAAATCCGTACAAGAGGATGTACACAAGCAATTGACGCATACGGGCGCGGCGCCGCCGCGCTCGCTTTTTGTTGCGCCGCACTTTACAACGGCAACGAAATATATTATAATTTTTGCAGAAACGGACGCGCTTGCGCGTCGGAGGTGCTTATGGGCTTCACCCAACGCGACGTCGCCGAATTCGTCAGAGAGAACGACGTCAAATTCATCAGGCTCGCGTTTTGCGACCTGTTCGGAGAACTGAAAAACATTTCCATCCTTCCCGACCAGCTCGAGAAGGCTTTCAAGTACGGCGTGGCATTCGATGCGTCCGCAGTCAAGGGCTTCCTCGGTGTGGACAGATCGGATCTCTTTTTGCGCCCCGATCCGTCTACGATGAGCGTCGTGCCTTGGCGTTCGATGAGCGGGGTCGTCATCCGCATGATCTGCGACATCTATTATCCCGACGGCACGCCGTTCCAAGGCTCGGGCAGATATGTGCTGGACAAGGTCAAGCGCCGCGCCGCAGGCATGGGCTACGGCTGCAACTTCGGCGCAGAGTGCGAATTCTATCTCTTCCGAGAGAGAGAGGACGGATCGACAGAACCGCTCGACAACGGCGGCTACTTCGACGTCTTCCCCAAGGACAGGGGAGAGAACGTGCGCCGCGAGATCTGCGTGACGCTCGAGCAGATGGGCTTGCGCCCCGAGCGTTCGCATCATGAGCACGGCCCCGGGCAGAACGAGGTCGACTTCCGCTATGACGGAGTCATGGAGACGGCGGACAACATCGTCACTTTCAGATGGGTGGTCGCGTCCGTCGCGCGCAACAACGGGCTTGTCGCGTCCTTTGAGCCCAAGCCCGTGCCGTCCGAGAGCGGCAACGGACTGCACGTCAACATTTCTCTCGTCAAGGACGGAGTCAACATCTTCGACACGGACGGAGAGCTGCGCCGCGACGCGCAGTCGTTCATCGCAGGCATCTTGGGACGTATCGGCGAGATCTGCGCCTTTACCAATCCCAAGGAGTCGTCCTATGCGCGCCTCGGCGCGTGCGAGGCGCCGCGCTTTGCGACTTGGTCGCGAGGCAACCGCAGTCAGCTCGTGCGCGTGCCGTTTGCATACGGCGACAGCAAGCGCATCGAGGTGCGCAACCCGGACGCGGCGGTCAATCCCTATCTCGCGTTCGCGCTGTTGCTCAACGCGGGCTTGGAGGGGATAGAGAACGACGAAGAACTGCCGCCCGAGTGCAACGAGAACGCCTATCTCGCGCCCGAGGGCAAATATCCGAGCTTGCCGTCCACGCTCGCGGAGGCAAAGGCTCTCGCCGCAAACAGCAAATTTGTCGCAGACACGCTCGGCGCGGACGTCGCTGCGGCGTTCTTGAAGGATTGATATGACAAGGGCGCTCGTCGTATCCTCGACGGCTTTTGATACATCGGCGTTGTTCGGCCCCGGATCGGGCGTATTCGCCGACGTCGTGTCATGCCGCCGCGCGGATGAGGCGAGGCGTATGTTGTCGTCCGACTCGTTCGGGCTCGTGATCGTCAACGCTCCGCTCGAGGACGAACTCGGCACCGATCTCGCGTGCGACGCAGCGGAGAGAACGAGCGCAGGGATAGTGCTGTTCGTCAAGGCCCAGCTCTTTGAGGTGACGCTCGCCAAGGCGGCGAAGGCGGGAGCGATCGTCGTCGGCAAGCCGTGCCAGCTCGGCTATGCGCGCATGTGTCTGCAAGTGGCGGCGGCGACTGCCGCGAGGATGAACAAGATGAAGCGCACGGTCGCCAACTTGCAGAGCAAGGTCGCCGAGATCAAGACGGTCGACCGCGCAAAGTGCGTGCTCATGCAATATCTCGGATTTTCCGAAGAGGCGGCGCACAAGTACATCGAAAAGCAGGCGATGGACAGCCGCCGCAACAGGCTCGAAGTCGCGGAGGAGATCCTGCGGACATACGAAAATTGAAAAAATTTCGTTCGCGCAATTGACAAACGCGCGCCGCAGTATTATCATATATACATATTGAATATCATTTCGTCGGACAAAGGCGTCCGTGACAGGCAAACTGTCGCGGGCGCCTCTTTCGTTTGGAGAGAAACGCCGACGAGGAGGGACCATGAAGTATGTTTTCGTAACGGGAGGCGTCGTTTCGGGACTCGGCAAAGGCATAACCGCCGCAAGCCTCGGCAGACTGCTCAAATGCAGGGGATACAAGTGCGTAGCCCAAAAGCTCGACCCCTACATCAACATCGATCCGGGCACGATGAGCCCCTATCAGCACGGCGAAGTCTTCGTCACCGAGGACGGCGCCGAGACAGACCTCGACCTCGGTCACTATGAGAGGTTCATCGACGAGGATCTCAACAAGTTTTCCAACCTCACGACGGGCAAAGTATATTGGAACGTCCTCAACAAAGAGAGGGCGGGCGAATACCTCGGTCAGACCGTGCAGGTCATCCCTCATGTCACCAACGAGATAAAGTCCTTCATCTACAACGTGGGTACGCGCGGCGGCGCGGATGTCGTCATCACCGAGATCGGCGGCACGATCGGCGACATCGAGAGCCAGCCGTTCATCGAGGCGATCAGGCAGGTGTCGATGGAGGTCGGCAGAGAGAATTGCTGCTTTATCCACGTCACGCTTGTGCCGTACATATCGGGCTCGTGCGAGTTCAAGTCCAAGCCCACTCAGCACTCGGTCAAGGAGTTGCAGGGCATGGGCATCGCTCCCGACATCATAGTCACACGATCCGATCTGCCTCTTCCGCAGGAGATCAAGGCAAAGATCGCGATGTTTTGCAACGTGGAAGGCGACTGCGTCATCGACAACGTGACCGTGCCGCTCTTGTATGAGGCGCCGATAATGCTCGAACACGAAAACCTCTCCGCGATCGTCTGCCGCAAGTTGGGGCTGGATCCGCGCGAGGCGGACATGAACGAATGGAACGAGATGCTCAACCGCGCGCGCACCGTGGACGGCGAAGTAACGATCGCGCTTGTCGGCAAATATGTGCAGTTGCACGACGCCTATCTTTCCGTGGCGGAGGCGTTGCGCCATGCGGGATTCGAGACCGCGCGCAAGGTCAACATAGATTGGGTGGACAGCGGCGAGCTGACGCCGTCGAGCGTGGAGTCGAGGCTGGCAGGAGCGGACGGCATCCTTGTCCCCGGAGGGTTCGGCAACCGCGGCACCGAGGGCAAGATCTTGGCTGCAAAGTATGCGCGAGAGCATGATATCCCCTATCTCGGAATATGCCTCGGCATGCAGATCGCGGTGATAGAATTCGCGAGAGACGTGCTCGGGCTAAAAGACGCAAACTCGTCCGAATTCGACACGGGCACCAAAAATCCCGTAATAGATCTGATGCCTGATCAGCATGGAGTCAAGCTTGGCGGTACGATGAGATTGGGCGCCTATCCGTGCGTGATCAAGGAGGGCAGCAGGCTTGCCGAGATCTACGGAAGGCATGAGATAGCCGAGAGGCACAGACATCGTTTTGAGTTCAACAACGACTATCGCGATGCGATCGCCGAAGCGGGCATGAGCATATCCGGCACTTCTCCGGACGGACGGCTCGTCGAAGTAGTGGAGATCCCGTCGCTGCGTTTCTTTGTCGGGGTGCAGTTCCATCCCGAATTCAAGTCGCGTCCCAACGCGGCGCATCCTCTGTTCCGCAGCTTTGTTGCGGCGGCGGCCCGAGTCGACGATCTTCGAAACCGGCAGCAGCCGGGCAACGACGACTGACAGGCGGCAACCAAGGCAACGGGGGAAAAGAACGGAGGATATATGTGTTCGATAATGTGCTGTACGACCAAGGACGTCGACAGAGAAGAATTGTTGAGAGCGTTTGACAAGACGATCTCGCGCGGGCCCGATATGAGCAGAGTCGAGGAGACCGCGACAGGATACATCTGCTTTCACAGACTTGCGATCATGGGCTTGACCGCGAGCGGCATGCAACCCTTTTCGCTGGGAGGCGACAAGCTCGTCTGCAACGGCGAGATCTACCGATTCCGCCCGCTCAAACATCACCTGCAAGGTTTGGGCTACACGTTTGAGTCGGACAGCGACTGCGAGATCTTGCTGCCGCTTTGGCGCGAGTACGGAGTGGGAATGTTCGCGCTTCTCGACGCCGAGTTTGCGCTCGTGCTCTATGACGCGGACGCGGACGACTATGTCGCGGCGCGCGACCCGATAGGCATCAGACCTCTCTATTACGGCTACAAAAACGGCGCGATCGTCTTTGCGAGCGAGCCCAAAAACCTCGTCGGATTTGTTGACGGCGAGATCTTGTCCTTCCCTCCGGGGTGCTATTACGCAAAGGGCAAGTTCTGCCGTTTCAGCGACATAGCCGCGAGCGGCGAGAAGATAGGAGGAGATCTCGATACGGTCTGCGCCGGGATACGCGACAGATTGATCGCCGGTGTGGAGAAGAGGCTCGACGCGGACGCTCCCGTGGGATTTTTGCTCTCGGGCGGACTTGACAGCTCGCTCGTCTGCTCGATAGGGCGCCGCATGCTCGGCAAGCCGATCCGCACGTTCGCGATCGGCATGGACAAGGACGCGATCGACCTCAAATACGCAAGACAGGTCGCAGATTTTATCGGCGCGGAGCACACCGAAGTGTATATGACGCGCGAGATGGTGCTGCGCTCTCTCGAAGAGGTGATAGCGGCGCTCGGCACCTTTGACATCACGACGATCAGGGCGTCGATGGGCATGTATCTGCTGTGCAAGGAGATCTCAAGGACGACGGACGTCAGAGTGTTGTTGACGGGAGAGATATCGGACGAGCTGTTCGGTTACAAGTACACCGATTTCGCGCCGAGCGCGCAGGCTTTCCAAGAGGAATCGCAAAAGCGAGTGCGCGAGCTGCACATGTACGACGTACTGCGCGCGGACAGGTGCATATCGGTCAATTCGCTCGAAGCGCGCGTGCCGTTCGGCGATCTCGACTTCGTGAAGTATGTGATGAGCATAGACCCGGAGCTCAAGCTCAACCGCTACGGCATGGGCAAGTATCTGCTGCGCCGTGCGTTTGAGGGAGACTGGCTGCCGCAGTCGATACTCTATCGCGAGAAGGCGGCTTTTTCGGACGCGGTCGGGCACTCAATGGTCGACGATCTCAAAGAATACGCGGACGGCGTCTACGGCGACGATTGGCGCGAGATCGCGCGCAAGTACGACTATCACGCAATGCCGTTCACCAAGGAGAGCTTGCTCTATCGCGAGATCTTCGAGAAGTACTATCCGGGGCAGGCAGGGATGATCGCAGACTTCTGGATGCCCAACAAGAGTTGGGAAGGCTGCGACGTGGACGATCCGAGCGCGAGAGTGCTCTCCAACTACGGCAAGAGCGGTCAATGATGTTTTTGGTATAAACTTCTCCGCAGACACGGTCCCAAGAGCGGAAAAGAGTCTATACACACGGGCGCGGATACTCTCCTATCCGCGCCCGAAATTTTGTCTTTTTCGAGTTTTTCCGCGCAGAAGAGCGGGGCTTCGAGACCGCGAGCGCGTCGAGGCGCGCGCATTTGGCTTGACTATCTCCGTCCGCTGTGCTAATATGGATAAGCACGGTATAATTATAAATATAATATTCGCGCGATCGCGCGACCGTGTTTTGAGGTAAAGATGAGCATTTTTTCCAAGATCTTCCCCGATCGCAACGAGAGGGAGCTCCGCAGGCTCCGCAAGATAGCGGACAAGGTCGTCGCGCTCGAAGACAAGTTCAAGGCGATGTCGGACGAGCAGCTTGCCGCCTGTACGGCAGAATACAAGAAGAGATACGCCGAGGGCGAGTCTCTCGATTCGCTGCTGCCCGAGGCGTTCGCGACAGTGCGCGAGGCGAGCACCCGAGTGATCGGACTCAGACACTTCTATGTCCAGATCATCGGCGGCATAGTGTTGCACGAGGGCCGCATCGCAGAGATGCGCACAGGCGAAGGCAAGACGCTCGTCGCGACGCTGCCCGCCTATCTCAACGCCTTGACCGGCGAAGGGATGCAGATCGTCACCGTCAACGAATATCTCGCTCAATACCATTGCGATTGGATGGGCAAGGTGTTTAGATTCCTCGGACTGACCGTCAGAGTGAATCTCCAAAAGATGAAGGCGGACGAAAAGCGCGCCGCCTACAATTGCGACATCCTCTATACGACCAACAACGAGCTCGGATTCGACTATTTGCGCGACAACATGGCGATCGTCGCGTCGCGCCGCGTGCAGCGCAAGCTGGCATTCGCGATCGTCGACGAGGTGGACAGCATCTTGATAGACGAGGCGCGCACGCCGCTCATCATCAGCGGCAGAGGGGAGAAGAACGACGAGCCCTATATCGCCGCCGACAACTTCGTCAAGACGCTCAAGCCGCCGCACTACAAGTGCGAGCATTGCGGCTATGAGTTCTCGGACGGCAGAGTGTCCGAGCGCACCAAGCTGGTCGAGTGCCCCAAGTGCGGCAAGCCGTGTGACAATGACGGCGACTATGAGTACGGCGAAAAGGAGAAGAGCATCTATCTCAACGAGAACGGCGCCGAAAAGGCAGAGCCCATCTTCGGCGATCTGTCCGACTTTGAGAACAGGGGCAAAAAACATTATATCGACAACGCGCTCAAAGCTCGCTACGTCATGCAGCGCGAGCGCGACTACATCGTCGTGGACGGCGAAGTCATCATCGTGGACGAGAACCCCGGCCGCCAAATGGGGGGCAGGAGATACAGCAACGGACTTCATCAGGCGATCGAGGCAAAGGAGGGCGTGCAGATCAGAGCCGAGGACAAGACTCTCGCGTCCATCACATTCCAAAACTTTTTCAGGCTCTATCGCAAGCTGTCGGGCATGACGGGCACCGCGAAGACCGAGGAGGCGGAGTTCGAAAAGATCTACGACCTCGACGTCGTCGTCATTCCCACCAACAAGCCCGTCATCCGCAAGGACGAAGAGGATTCCGTGTTCAAGACGCGCGCGGCGAAGCTCAACGCGATCGTCAACGACATCGAAAATTGTTATAGACGCAAGCAGCCCGTGCTCGTCGGCACCGTCAGCGTCGAAAAGAGCGAAGAGCTGTCCAAAATGCTCAAAACGCGCAAGATCCCCCATGTCGTCCTCAATGCCAAGCATCATGAGGCAGAGGCGGAGATCGTCGCGCAGGCAGGCAAGCTCGGCGCAGTCACGATCGCTACCAACATGGCAGGCAGAGGCACCGACATCATGCTGGGCGGCAACGCCGAATTTCTCGCCAAGGAAGCGCTCAAACGCAAGGGCTTCGGGCACGACGTGATCGAGGCGGCGGTCGGGCACGCGGCGACAGACAACGAGGATATCTTGAAGGCGCGCAAGCTCTACGGCGAATATTACAACGGCTACAAAAAGGAGACCGACGCCGAGAAGGAGCAGGTCATCGCGCTCGGCGGTCTCAGAGTCATAGGCTCCGAGAGACATGAGTCGCGCCGCATAGACAATCAGCTCCGCGGCAGAAGCGGACGTCAAGGCGATCCCGGATCGTCCAAGTTCTATCTGTCGTTGCAAGACGACTTGCTCAGGCTGTTCGGCGGCGATATGCTGCACAATTTGATGGACAGACTGCCCGTCGCCGACGACGAAGAGCTGTCGTTCAAGATGCTGTCCAAGCAGATCGCAAGCGCCCAGGCGCGCGTCGAGGACCGCAACTTCTCTATCCGCAAACACGTCCTCAACTACGACGACGTGCTCAACAAACAGAGAGAGATCATCTACAAGCAGCGCAATATCGTGCTCGACGATCTCGTCGTCCACGACCAGATCCTCGCGATGATCAAAGAGGTCGTCGCGCGCATCTGCAACGAGTTCGTCGATCTGCGCAGGGACTATGCGGATTGGGACTATCCCGCATTCAACAAGGAGCTCGAAACGCGAGTGCTCAAACCGGGCAGCGGACTTGTGGACATGGAGTTCGTGTCCAAGTTCAACACCGTCGAGGCGTTCGTCGACGAGGTGTCGAGAGTCGCGTGCGAGCAATATGAAGAGCACAAGAAGGAGCTCATCGCCAAGATCAACGAGATAAACGCCAAACCGATCGATTTTGACGAAGTCGAGAGGGCGAGATTGCTGCGCAGCGTGGACAGAGCCTGGACGGAGCACATCTCCAACATGGAAGAACTGCGCCAAGGCATAAGCTTGCTGTCGTACGGCCAGCGCGATCCCGTGATGGTCTATCGCAAAGAGGGCTTCGATATGTTCGACCGCATGGTCGAAGAGATCCAGGACACCGTCGTCCAACAGCTCACGCATCTCCAAGTCGAAGCGCGCATAGTCACTCGTGCGGAGCAGGACGCGCGTCAGGCGGCGGCAAAGACTCAGGGACAGGCGTCCCACGATAGCATGGGAGGCTATGGAGGCAAGGCTGTCAAGCAACCGCAAAAGCCGCAGACCGTGCACAAACAGAAGGAGCCGGGGAGGAACGATCCCTGCCCGTGCGGAAGCGGAAAGAAATACAAGAATTGCTGCGGAAAGAACGCATAACGCCGCAGCTTGGAACGGAGCATAGATGATAATTATCGAACAGGCAAAACAAGATATGGGCAAGCTGCGCAAGCAGCTTTCCGAACTCGCAGAGGCGCTCGACGTCGAGGGATTGAAGAGGCGCAGAGCGGAGCTGACCGCCAAGCAGGAGAGCGCCGAATTTTGGGCAGATCTGGGCAAGGCGACTTCCGTCAACCGCGAGGCGGCGGCGATAGACTCCAAATTGGAGAAGTATTCTCGACTCGTTTCGCGTACCGACGATCTCGAAGTGCTGATAGATCTCAGCCTTGAGAGCGGCACCGACAGCGAGCAAGAAGAGATCGCGGCAGAACTTGCCGAGATAGACAAGCTGACCGAGGAGCTCAGATTGCAGACGCTGCTCAACGGCAAGTACGACGGCAACGACGCGATCATGTCGCTGCACGCAGGGGCCGGCGGCACAGAGGCGCAGGATTGGGTCAGCATGCTGTACAGAATGTACACGCGCTATGCCGAGCGCAACGGCTACAAAGTCAACGTGATCGATTCTCTCGCCGGCGACGACGCGGGCTTGAAGAGCGTCACGTTCACCATCGAGGGCGAGAACGCCTACGGCTACCTCAAATCGGAGAAGGGCGTGCACAGACTCGTGCGTATTTCGCCGTTTGACTCGCAGTCGCGCAGACAGACGTCTTTCGCGTCGGTCGAAGTCATGCCCAAGATCGACGACAACGCGGAGATCGTCATCAGGCCCGAAGATCTCAAGATCGACACCTATCGCAGCGGGGGCGCCGGCGGACAGCATGTCAACAAGACGGACAGCGCGGTGCGCATCACTCACATCCCGACCGGCATCGTCGTGCAGTGCCAGAACGAGCGCAGTCAGATCCAAAACCGCGAGCAGGCAATGAAGATGCTGATCGGCAAGCTCGCCGAGAGACAGGAGCAGGAACAGCAGGAGCATGAAGCAGAGCTCAAAGGCGAAGTAAAGAAGATAGAGTGGGGCAGTCAGATCCGCAGCTATGTGTTCTGTCCCTACACGATGGTCAAGGACCATCGCACGGGCTGCGAAACGGGCAACATCACCGCCGTTATGGACGGCGATCTCGACAAGTTCATTTTCGACTTTTTGAAGAAGTCCAAGTCATGAGCGAGTGGTATGAGCGTTCGTGCGCAAAGCTCGAGACGCTGAGGAACAAAAAAGACATACTCATCCTTGCGATAGAGTCGTCGTGCGACGAGACGGCTTGCGCGGTCACGCGCGGCCGCGTCGTGCTGTCCAACGTCATCGCGTCGCAGATAGACATCCACAAGCGCTTCGGCGGCGTGGTGCCCGAGATCGCATCGCGCAACCACGTCATGTCTATCGTCGGAGTCGTCAAGGAGGCTTTGGCACAGGCGCAGGTCGCAGCGGAGCAGCTCGACTGCGTCGCCGTCACATACGGATCGGGATTGCTTGGCGCGCTGCTCGTCGGAGTGTCGTTTGCCAAGGCGTTCGCGTATGCGCTCGACAAGCCTCTTCTTGCCGTCAACCACATCAAGGGGCACATCGCCGCCAACTATCTCGCTTTTCCGCAATTGGCTCCGCCGTACATCTGCCTGATCGCGAGCGGCGGACATACCGCCGTGGCAAAGGTGGAAGATTGGGACAGCGTAAAGCTGCTCGGCAGCACTCAAGACGACGCGTGCGGAGAGGCGTTCGACAAGGTCGCGCGCGTGCTGGGGCTGGAATATCCGGGGGGACCCAAGATACAACAGCTTGCCGAGAGCGGCAAGGACTGCATAAAGCTGCCCACTCCGCTCAAAGACGAAAAGGGCTACGACTTCTCTTACAGCGGACTCAAGACCGCCGTGATAAACTATGTCAACACCGCGCGCCAAAAGGGCGTCGAGATAGATCGCGCCGATGTCGCAAAGTCCTTCCAGACCAAGGCGGTAGATCTGATGACGGACACGGCTTTGCGTGCTGCGATCGACACGGGCTCCAAAAAAATCGTGATCGCAGGCGGCGTCGCCGCCAACTCGTATCTGCGTGAGAGCATGAAGGCAAAGGCGGCAAAGAGGGGGATAGAAGTGTTTTATCCGCCGCTCAAATTGTGTACCGACAATGCCGCCATGATCGCGTCTCAGGCATACAATATGATAATAAGCGGACGCGCGTGCGCGCACGAAGATCTGGACGCCGTAGCGTCTATCGCGATCGAAAGCTAAAAATTTTTCAAAAAGTTGCAAAAAACAGATACGTTTTTGTTTTGTTTGTAATATAATACTGCTTGCGCAGCCGAGGGGAAGGCTTTGAGGCGACAAACACACAAGGTGCACCATATGACCTCAGACCTGACCGTAGGCAAACCGCTTCGCAAGATCATCATCTTTACGATACCGATCCTCATCGGCAATGTTTTCCAACAGCTTTACAGCATGGTCGACGCCATCATCGTCGGACAGACCATCAACAACGACGCATTGGCAGGCGTCGGAGCGACGAGCGCCATCTCCTTTTTGATCATAGGCTTTGTGCAGGGTTTGACCGCCGGCTTTGCAGTCAAGACGAGCCAGCTGTTCGGCGCCAAGGACGACGAGGGCGTGCGCCGCAGCATTGCGACGTCGCTGCTGCTCGGGCTTATCCTGACCGTCATCTTGACGGCTATCAGCGTCGTGACGACGATGCCTCTGCTCAAATTGATGCAGACGCCGTCCGACATCATCGACTATTCTTATGACTACATAGTGACGATCTATTGGGGCTTGGGCGCGACCGTCTTTTACAATCTCGGTTCCGCCGTGCTCCGTGCGATCGGCGACAGCCGCACGCCGCTCGTCTTTCTCGTGCTCGCCGCCGTGCTCAACGTCGGACTCGACTTCTTGTTCATCGTCGAGTTCCACATGGGCGTCGCGGGCGCAGGCTGGGCGACCGTACTTTCGCAGGCGATCTCGGCAATCGGCTGTTTTGTCTTTTTGTTCGCGCGGTTCCGCAAGTTCCGCATCGGCGGCAAGCACTTCGCCAATCCCGTCTTGTTCTATTGGCAGCATATGGCGGTCGGCATGCCGATGGCTTTGCAGTTCTCGATCACGGCGATAGGCATGATGGTGCAGCAGACCGCTCTCAACAAGCTCGGCTCGACTGCGATCACCGCCTACACTGCGGCGTCCAAGATCGACAACCTCGCGACGCAGAGCCTCTATGCTCTCGGCAGCACCGTTGCGACTTATTGCGGTCAAAACTACGGCGCAGGCAACTTCTCCAACATCCGCAAGGGCGTGCGTTGGAGCATGGTCATAGGCGTGGTATGCGCATTGCTCGGACTGGCATTCGTCACGATAGGAGCCGAGCCCATGATCAAGCTGTTCTCGTCCGACGTCACCGACGACATCATGGCCATGTCCAAGCAGTTCTTGATCTGGCAGGGCGCATTCTATATCTTCCTTGCCGTGATCTTTGTCTATCGCGACGCATTGCAGGGCATAGGGCGCAGCGCGCTGACGATGATCGGCGGAGTGATCGAGCTTGTCGGCAGAGTGATTGCGTCGCTCGTCTTTGCCGCCCAATTCGGCTTTGTCGGGATCTGCGCGTCCAATCCCACCGCATGGGTGCTCGTCGACATCTTCCTCGTTGCGGCATATGTGATCATACTTCACAGGATATTGAAAAAGCGCAAGGCGCTCGGACTTGTCGACGGCCAAAACACTCCGCCGTCCATAGTGTACGGCGACGGGCCGCATCCGTCCAATCTCTCCGAGCCGCATGTCGGCTCAGAGGGCGCCGAAAAGCGAGCATAGTCAAATCATTGCCTTTTGTCTCCGTATAGTGTATAATACCACTTGAATCGCAAAGAGGTTTTATGAAAGGCAAGTTTGGATTCAGACACTTGGCAGAGCGGGTATTCACCCCGATAAGGCTGATAATGCTCAGCTTTTTCGCGGTGATCATGATAGGAGCCTTGCTCTTGATGCTGCCGATCTCGACGACGACTCCGGGGTCGCTCTCGTTTGTGGACGCGCTGTTCACGGCGACCAGCGCGACCTGCGTGACGGGGCTCGTAGTGCAGACGGTGGCGGCGGAATTTACTACTTTCGGACACGTTGTCATTCTCTTCCTTGTCCAGATCGGAGGACTCGGATTCATGACCATCACTTCTTGGGTCTATCTGCTCATCAGGCACAAAGTGTCGCTGCGCAAGAGGCTCAGCATGACGGAGGAACTCTCTCACGAAGGCATGGACGATCTCAAAACATTGACCTTCGACATCTTCAAGATGACCATCGCCACCGAGCTTGCGGGCGCGGTGCTGCTCGCGTTGGCGTTCTCGCGCTATTACAGCCCGGGGACGGCGGTGTGGTACGGGCTTTTCCACAGCGTGATGGCATATTGCAATTCGGGCTTTGACATCACGTCCAAGGACGGCACGTCTTTCGTGATGTTCAACGACGACCCGTTCATATTGATAGTCGTCATGCTCTTGATCATTCTCGGCGGCATAGGCTTCATGGTCCAGGCGGATATTGCGCACAATCGCAAATGGCGCAAGCTGAGGCTGCACACCAAGATAGTCCTGCCCGTCACGGCGGCGTTGATATTGATAGGCGCGATCGGCTTTTTGGCTGCGGAATTCGACAATCCAGAGACGATAGGCAATATGTCTGTCGGCGACAAGATCGTCAATGCTTTCTTCCAATCGGTGACGTCGCGTACCGCGGGCTTTGCGTCGTTCAGTCAGTCGGGGATGACCACGTTCTCCCAGACCTTGACGATAGTGCTTATGTTCATCGGCGTTTGCCCCGGCAGTACCGGCGGCGGCATCAAGACGACGACTATGTTCGTACTGCTCGTCACGATCTACGCGACGCTGACGCACAAGCGCGAAGTCATCATCGATATGCACAGCATAGGCAGAGAGACCATCGCCAAGGCGGCGACGATATTCACTCTCGCGATCATGGTCGCGGCGATCAGCGTCATGGCGCTCAACATCGCGTGCGGCGACGAGTTCACGTCGTCGGAATTGCTGTTCGAGCAAGTCAGCGCCTACGCGACAGTGGGACTTTCGCTCGACGTGACTCCGCGCCTCAACACCGCTGCAAAACTCATCATCACGCTCAATATGTATATGGGAAGGATAGGCTCGTTCGGATTCTTCATGGCGTTCGTATCGGGCTCCAGACTGCCTGCGGCTTCGGTCAAATATCCCGAAGCCGGGATAGTATTATAAAAGAGAGGGAACAATGAACAAACTACCCAAGTCCAACATGAGACAAGTCGCCGTTCTCGGCCTCGGCAGATTCGGCACCGAGCTCACCAAGGCGCTTTACAACAGCGGCTGTGAAGTCCTCGCCGTCGACCAAAACGAAGATCGCATCTACGAGATCGCGGATTTTGCGACCCATGCGGTCGCGACCAACGTCGCCGAGGAGAGCAACTTGCGCCAGATCGGCATCACCGAATTCGACGGCGTCATCATCGCGATCGGCGACAACATTCAGGCGTCGATCATCACCGCGCTCAACTGCAAGGAGATGGGCTGCAACTACATCGTCGCCAAGGCGCAGAACCCCAAGCACGCGCGCGTGTTGGAGAAGATAGGCGTCGACTATGTCATCATCCCCGAGGCGGACAGCGCGATCAAGACGGCAAGACTGCTGACGCAGCCGCAGATCAGCGACATCGTCTCGATCACGCCCGATTACAGCATCGCGCAAGTCTCCGTCCCCGACGTGTGGGCAGGCAGGAGGCTTGCCGAGATGGATCTGCGCAACAAGTACGACGTCAACGTGCTGATCGTCATCACCAAAGGCGGCGTGAACTCGATGCCGTCGGGCGACACGACTTTTGCGGCAGGCGACAAGATCGTCATCGGGGGGATGTCCGATTCGATCAAGACATTTGCGGACAAGCTCGCCAAGATGTGAGCCGTACGCCGCGTCGCGACGTGGCGATTTTCGCAATACATATCGCGAATTTTCGGTGCGGCAAGACATTTTTGCCGCACGTTCGTGCGCCGCTTCGGGATGCGTCAACGCGTTTGATCCGTCCCGATAGGCGCAATTTTGTTGACTTTGCGCGCGCCGCGTAATATATTAGTGCGAGGAAAAGGCGGATAGCAATGAAGGCTCTCGATCTTTCGGACAACAGGGTATTTGCGACGGTAGTCAAGTTGGCTGTCCCGGCGATGGTGGCGCAGTTTGTAAACGTGCTCTATTCCATCGTCGACCGCATCTTTGTCGGCAACATCGCCGAGATCGGCGACATCGCGCTCGCAGGCGTCGGAGTGTGCGCTCCGATCACGACGCTGATCTCGTCGTTCGCATTCTTGGTCGGCACGGGCGGCGCACCCATCTTCTCGATGGCTCTCGGGGAGGGGGACGAAAAGCGTGCCCAAAAGATATTGTCCTGCGCCGCGATCATGCTCGTCGCGATCGCGCTCGCGGTGACCGCGATAGTCTGCGGCGCGCTCAAACCCATCCTGATGACTTTCGGCGCGAGCGAAAATTCGTACGGCTACGCTCGCGACTATCTGCTCATCTATACGCTGGGCTCCGTGTTCTCGATCACCGCGACGGGGCTCAATCAATTCATTATTGCCGAAGGCTATTCGGGCATGGGAATGCTGACGATCTTGATCGGCGCCGTCGCCAACATCGCCCTCGATCCACTGTTCATATTCACGTTCGACATGGGCGTTGCCGGCGCGGCGATAGCGACTGTGCTCTCGCAGACGCTGTCTTTCTTGTTCGTTGTCGTATTCTTGACTCGCAAGGGCGTCAAGTGCAGGCTGGCGATCCGCAAGCCGTCCGCCAAGATAGTCGGGCGCATAGCGGTGATGGGGATCTCGCCGTTCGCGATCATGGCGACCGACAGCGTCATCATCATCGCCGTCAATATGGTCCTGCAACGCTACGGCGGCGCCGACGGCGACAACTGGATAACGGTATCCACGATAGTGCAGGCGTTTTTGTCGCTGATAACCATGCCAATGCTCGGCATAAGCACAGGAACGCAGCCCGTGCTCTCGTTCAACTACGGCGCGCGCAACATCGAGCTGATCAAGCGCGCGGAAGTGCGCATAGTCGGCATGTGCCTCGCGTTCACGACGATAATGTTTGCGCTGTCGTTTGCGCTGGCTCGCCCGTTCGCGACGCTGTTCACCGACAATCCGGACCTGCTCGACAAGAGCGTGTGGGGAGCGAGGATATACATGATCGGCATCATTCCGCTCGCACTGCAATATGCGTTCGTGGACGGATTCACGGGACTCGGACAGCCGCGCTTTGCGATCGTGCTGTCGCTGACGCGCAAGCTCGTCTTGTACACCGTCAGCGTGATAGTGCTGCCGATGTTCTTGGGGGTGGAGGCGGCGTTCTACGCAGAGCCGATCGCAGATATAGGCGCGGCGGTGCTGAGCACGATCACGTTCGCGATCGTCTTCCCCAAGATAATGAAAAAACGTGCGTCTTCGGGAGTTCCCGACGCAGGGACTTCCGCAGGAGGAGAGATATGAAATTGAAACTTTGCAACGGCGCTTCGACCGCCGTGATCGACACCGTCGGAGCATGCGTGGATTCGTGCTTGATAGGCGGCATGGAGTGCGTCGTCTCCAAGACGGACAGCGGCGGAGGGATAGACTCCGTGCTCTTTCCGATCGTCGGCAGACTCAACGGCGGCAGCTATACCGTCGGTGGCAAAGAATATTCGCTGCCCATCCACGGGCTGTTGAAGAGCGCCGATATGACCGTCGCGGAGAACGACGGCGATCGAGTCAAGCTCGTCTATCGCAGCACCGATGAGGACAAGCAGTCCTATCCGTTTGACTTCGAGTACAGCGCCGAGTACGCGTTGAGAGAGCGCGAGCTCTATTCTTGCCACACTGTCCGCAATATCGGCAAGCAGCCGCTCTACTATTCTTTCGGGCTTCATCCGTCGTTCTTGCTTGACGGTGCAAAAAGCGGCAAGACCAACACGGGCACCGATATTTTGCGATTCCGCAAACAGATAGAGCCGCATATTTGGCGCCTTGACGACGCAGGGCACTTTGTCGTCGGCAAAGAGGATCTTCGTCCCGTAAAAGAGGTGCATATAGACGACGCGCTGATGAGAGAATACGGTACGCTTATGCTGTGCGATGCGCCGTTCCGCGACGTCAGGCTCTATACGCGCGGACAGTCGCTTTGGGAGATAGGCTTTTTGCCGTCGCCGCCCATCCTTGCGCTGTGGGGCGAGCCGAGCGGCGAGGACGGCTTTATCTGTGTGGAGCCGTGGTGGGGACTCAACGACTTTGCCGATCCTCAGCCCGAGCTGTCACTCAAAGAGGGGATCAACTGCTTGGCTCCGGGCGAGAGGGCGCACTATCACGCCGTGATCAAGAAGGTGAGATGATGAACAAGACCAACGTCATGCGCATACTCGACGCCAAGGGCATAAGCTACCTTGCGCACGAATACGACAACTCCGTCACGGACGGAGAGAAGGTCGCCGAGCTCGTCGGCATCCCTGCGGAGCGCGTGTTCAAGACGCTCGTGACCGAGGGCTCCGATCGCAAGAATTATGTCTTTGTGGTCCCCGTCGCGAAGTCGCTCGATCTCAAAGCGGCGGCGCACGCGGCAGGAGTGAAGAGCGTGGCGATGATCCCCCAAAAAAAGCTGTTGCCGCTGACGGGCTACATCCATGGCGGATGTTCGCCGATAGGGATGAAGAAGCCGTTCGACACATTCATCGACGAGTCGGCGAGCGCGCTGGACGCCATCGTCGTCAGCGCAGGCAAGGTGGGGCACCAAGTAGAACTGTCGCCTCGCAGACTCGCCGAGGCATGCTCGGCGAGATTCGCTCCGATAGCGACCGACAAGAAATGATATGTACAAAAGCGGACGATTAGGTACAAAACGAATCTTGCAATCGTCCGTTTTTTATATTATAATTAAGTCGGGCGTTGCCCACACGAGGGAATTATGACAATAAAGCAAAAATTTTCGGCATTTTTCACACCCGAGCGATCGCGCAAGATAGGCAAGATCGTCGGGATCACGGTCGCGGTGCTCGCGGTCATCGTGATCATCTCGCTGTCCATCTATTCGATAGCCGCATACGCGCCTTTGCGCGTCAACGTCGATCTCGACGCAGAACGTCAGACGGTGGAAGGCTTCGGCGCGTCGTCCGCCTGGATCTATCAAGAGCTCGGAGCGGAGCAGTATGCCGACGACGCGGCAAAGGCGATCGAGATGCTCTACGGCGACAGCGGCTTGCAGCTCAACATCTTCCGCTACAATCTCGGCGGCGGTTCAGCAGACGCCGCGCTCGACAACGTCTGGCCGTACAACAACGGCTGGATAGATTGGGGCAGAAGAGCGGAGAGCTTCTTCATTGCGGAAAACTATTCCGAGCCGTCCGACTTCTCCGATCCTGCCAACTACGACTTTGACAACCGCGACGTTGAGGTGCAGAGATTGTTCGCCGCCGCACTCGACAAGGGCAACATCGACAAGGTCGTGTTTTTCGCCAATTCGCCGCACTATCTGATGACCAAGTCGGGAGTGTGCACAGGCAAAAACGAGTATGACAACAATCTCAAAGAAGAATTTTATGAGGAGTACAGCGACTATTTGCTCATCTCCGTCAACGGACTTGCGACCAAGTACGGCTTGCAGGACAAGGGGATAGAGATCTGGATCAGCCCTGCCAACGAGCCGCAATGGAAGTGGGGAGGCGAAGGCTCTTCGCAGGAGGGCTGCCATTACGATCCCGAAGTCCTCGCGGCGTTCTACGACGTGTTCTGGAACAAATTGCAGGCGTACAACGCCGCGAACGGCACCGACTTCCGTCTCGACGCATTCGAGTCGGGCTCCTATGAGTTCTCGATCATCAAAGACGACATCCGCGACTATCTCGAAGCGATGAGCAAGTACGACTATTTCGACGAGTTGGGCGAGATCTCCGTGCACGCCTACCACGCCGAGGACAGCAAGCGCATCCGCAACGAGTTTGCGTCCTATATGGAGAAAAACTTCCCCGACCTCGCCGTCACTTCGACCGAATATTGCGAGCTCCAAAGCGGCGAGTTCGACACGATAGAGAGCGGTATGCTGCTCGCCAAAGTCGTGCTCTACGACTTGACGATGATCGACGCGACCGAATGGAGCTGGTGGCTGTCCGTCGCCAAAGGCGGCTACAATGACGGGCTTGTCTATTGGGACGGAAGCGGCGAGCGCGAGCAATCGATCTGGGTGCTCAAGCGCTACTACACCTTCGGACAGATCACGCGCTTTGTCGACGACGGCGACGTGCGCGTCGACAGCCCCATCTCCGATCTGACGGGCTGGTCCGGGGTCGATATCGGCGTGTTCAAAAAGCCGGACGGCAGAGTCGTCGCCGTTGTGATAAACGACGGTTCCGCCAAGGATCTGACGATCAACGGCATGGACAAGTTCGTAGGCACGCAGGTGCAGGTGACGACCACTACCCAGCAAGAGAATTGGAAAGAGAGCACCGCGACGTTCAACGGCGTGCTGTCTCTCGAAGAAGACAGCGTGACGACGTTCGTCTTCGGTGCTTGAAATGGATAATATCGCCAAACTCTCCTCCCTGATCTCTCGGGGAGGAGTTGTATTTTTCGGAGGGGCGGGCGTGTCGACCGAGAGCGGCATCCCCGACTTCCGCTCGCCGAACGGACTGTATGCGCAGAAGAGCGCCTATCCGCCCGAGCAGATGTTGTCGCACGAGTTTTTCTTTGAGCATACACGCGAGTTCTTCGACTTCTACCGATCGGCAATACTGTGCTGTCTCGACTGCCTGCCCAACGCCGCCCACAAGCAGTGCGCGCGCTGGGAGAGGGAAGGGCTGCTCGACGCCGTCGTCACGCAGAACATAGACGGGCTGCATACTGCGGCGGGGAGCCGCAAAGTCTTTGAGCTGCACGGCAGCGTCATGCGCAATCATTGCGTCGGATGCGGCAAGAGCTATGATGCGAGATACATTCGCGCCGCGGACGGGATCCCGAGGTGCGACGCGTGCGGAGAGATAGTCAAGCCCGACGTCGTGCTCTACGGCGAGCCGTTGGACGACGCGACTCTCGAGGGAGCCGTCTCTGCGATCGCGAGGGCAAAGACGTTGGTCGTCGCAGGCACATCGCTGTCCGTCTATCCCGCGGCAGGGCTGATCGACTTCTTCCGTGGAGACGCGCTCGTGCTCATCAATCGCGACAGATTGGCGGCAGAGAGCCGCGCAGATCTTGTGATACGCGGCAAAGTAGGCGAAGTGCTGGCGCAGTGCAATGCGGACTAAACGCACACGGGCATGAAAAAAGCGGCTCATTTTCGAGCCGCTTGTTTTTTTGTTCAATCCGATTTTCGGAGCAGTTGCCACACCTTGGCATAGCCGCCCGAACCGCGTCTTACGCAATTGGATACACGCGAGAGCGTCGCCGACGAGATGTCCGTTTCTTCGGTGATCTGCGCATATGTCTTGCCCTCGAGCAGCAGAGTCGCCGCGCGCAGGCGGCATGCCATCTGTTCGGTTTCGCCGGCGGTGCACAGGTCCGCAAGGAGCGCTTTCACGTCCTCGGGATCGGTCAGCGCGGCAAACGCGTTGCAGAGCGCATTGAGATCTTCGGTTGCGCCGCTCATATCTTTTCCTCCATTTTGGACAAGAACGCCTTGGTCTTTTCGCTTTTGGGGGAGCCGAACACTTCTTCGGGAGTGCCTTGTTCTTCGATCACGCCGCCGGAGACGAATATCACGCGGTCCGAGACGTTGCGCGCAAATTCCATTTCGTGAGTGACGATGATCATCGTCGTCTGCTCCTGTTTGAGATCGCGTATGACTTTGAGCACTTCTCCCGTCAATTCGGGGTCAAGGGCGCTGGTCGGCTCGTCAAAGCAGAGGATGTCCGGCTTGAGCGCAAGCGCTCTCGCGATCGCGACGCGCTGTTGCTGTCCGCCCGAGAGCTGACAAGGATAGTTGTACATCTTGTCCGCAAGTCCCACGCGCTCGAGCAACTTCGCCGCTTCGGGCGACTGCTCGGCATTCAGTCTGTGTTTGAGCTCGTTGAGCTCGCCGCCCAGCTCGTTCCACAGTTTGAAAGGATTTTCGTGCAGCCAGCGCGCAAAGAATCTGATGCGCAGTTCACGGCGCTTTTTTGCCAATACGGCGGCGTTCTTCTTCTTTGCTTCGCGCTTTTCGGCTTTGTTGCCGCCGTGCAGCAGCTGCGGTGCGAGCGCGACGTTTTGGAGCGCGTTGAAGTGGGGGAAGAGGTTGAAAGACTGGAAGACCAATCCGAAGTGCAATCGCTTGATCCTCAGATCCGACTCCTTGCGCGACATCTTCGCCGACGCGTCGAACAGCGTTTCGCCGCCCACCGAGATCGTGCCCGACTCGGGCGTTTCGAGAAAGTTGAGACAGCGCAGCAATGTAGATTTGCCGCCTCCGCTCGGCCCGATTATGGACAGCACTTCGCCCTTGTGCAGGTCGAAAGAGACGCCTTTGAGAACTTGCGTGGAGCCGAAGCTCTTGTGCAGATCCTTGACGCAGAGCAGAGGAGCGTTGTTGTCGATGAGATTCTCGTTCATGTCACACCTTGTAATAGGACAGCTTCTTTTCGGCTGCGTGGAAGAGGACCGTCAGCAGACCGTTGAACAGCAGATAATAGACACCGGCTGCAAAAAGCGGCCAGATGATCGCCTCTGTCGTGACGATGCGCTGCGCGATCATGAACAGCTCCGCGATGCTCAGGATCCTTGCGAGAGAAGTATCCTTGACGAGAGTGATCACTTCGTTGGAGATCGGCGCGAGGATGCGCTTGCAGACTTGCGGCAGGATGATCAAGAAGAACGCCTGTCCGCGCTTCATCCCCAGCACCTGCGCCGCTTCGCGTTGTCCGCGAGGGATGCCTTCGATGCCGCCGCGGAAGATCTCCGCAAAGTACGCGGCATAGTTGATGATGAAGGCGACCGCGACGAAGATGAAGTTCAGCCCTTCCGCGCCGACGCCGAAGAAGTTTGCCAAGTCCTTGTTGGAGATCATCATCACCGTGGACGGGATGAAGGACACGACGATCATTTGCAGCAGCAGCGGCGTACCCCTGACGACCCAAATGAAGACTTTGGTCACCCACTTCACGGGTCTGAACTTGGACATGGAGCAAAGGGCTACGATTATCCCGAGGGGGATCGCCGCCACGAGCGTGACGGCGAAGAGCCCCACGGTGTAACCGAAGCCTCGCGACAATTCGATCAGTACTTCTCCGAAAGACATGGCTCTATCACTCTATCGTCATCAGCAAGTCGGCGGCGGAACCGTTCTCGACTGCGACGACGGCGTCTTTGGCGTTGATGAAGAAGGAGCGCATATCCGCATACTTCTCCGCGTCCTCGCTGCGGATGATCAAGGTCTGTCTGTTGGCGAGGTAGGGGACCGTGGTGGACATGCCATTCTTGACTTCGTCGGTCAGAGTCATACCGTTCCAGACAAGGTCGAGGGTGCCGTTCTCCAATTGAGTTTGCTTGGTCGACCAGTCGATCTCGATCCACTCGATCTCGACGTTGCTGCCGTAAGCGTCGTTCAGATAGGCGACGACGGCCTCGGCAAGCTCTACGTCAAAGCCTGTGAGTTCGCCGTTTTCGGGATAGGCGATCGGCTCAAAGACAGTGTAGCCGATGACCAGCGAGCCGGACTGGGCGATCGCGTTCCAGCTGTTGTCCGTCGCGGAGGCATTGGGGTTGACGGTGTCGAGATCGACGAGGACTTCGTTTTGCAGTCCGTACTCGGTCGCGATGCTCGCGAAGGTGCCGTTGCCTGCAAGGACGATCAGCGCCTCGTTGATCTTGCCGATCAATGCGTCATTGCCCTTCTTGGCTCCGATGCCGTATTCTTCGGCAGGGAAGGTGAAGAGGTTGAGCGCCGCTATCTTGCCGACATAGCTGCCGTGCGTGAGATAGTGCCCTGCCATGACCGAATCCATGATGCCGATGTCGGCTGTGCCGGTATCGAGATTTTGCAGGATGTCGACCTGGGCAGTCAGTCTGAGCAGTTCGCTGCCGAACAAAATGTCGTCGTTGTTGTCGGTGTTGCAGGCGGTGAAAGCGATCGTCATGCAGACTATGACGGCGACGATCGCGACAGCCAATACCATTTTCTTTTTCATAATGATATACACTCCTTTTGAGTTGATAGGCATATTATACTTTATCACATTAGCGAAGTAAAGTGTTTTTGGGCAAAAATTGCAAAAAGTCGCAAAAAATCTAAAAGAAATGCCGCCCTCAGGCGGCGGAGCGATTCAGATGACGTTGCGATAGGTGCGGTCAAACACCCCGAGGATGAGGACGGGGAGATCTTCGCATTGTTCAAAAGAGTAAGCTACGTCGTCGATGACGATCTCGTTTTTGCGGAAAAAGACTTGCGCGACGCTGCGTTTGCCAGCGACCGAGACGAGCGCGAGAGCGCCGTCGGGTGCGTTGTAGGCGCGGCGGAACAGCGTCAGTTCCGTGCCCGCCATGACGCCGAAGTACAGCGCGCCGTCCGCCTTGCCGAGTCTGCGCATGCGGACTCCGCAGACGCAATGTTCTTCGTTGACTTCGTCGATCGACATATAGAGGGGGATGTCCTCTCCGAGGAGCAGCAGTTCAAGGAAGGCGAAGCCGTTTTGGTTGGCGGAGACCGACAGCAGTTTGACCGTGGCGCCGCTGTCGACGGCGATGTATGAAGACGGACGATCGAGGATCGGATCTGCGACGAATCGAGTCATCTCGGCAGGCGAGGCGATCTCGCCGATCGCGATGTCGAATGCCGCTTCGGCGGCATTGTCCTTGCGGTCGAATTTTTCGACGACGACGGTGCCGTCGACTTGGGCGATCGCGTCTTTCAAGACGTCTGTCATTTTTGGGGTAAGGACCGACAAACCGATTTTCATAAACAGGTAACTCCACAAAATTGGATCTATAATTACTTTATCAAAAAAGGCGACCGATGTCAACATCGGCGAGCCATTGAGCTTCGCGTTCGAGCGTTTCGCCGAACAAAAGCAAAGGGCGTTCTTGACGATGCGCATGATCTCGTTCAACGGCAACACGATCTGTTTCAACGCGCCGCGCGGATAGTTTCGCGCACGCGGCCTTGTCCGCACGCATGCTTGCGAGAATACAATGGCGCCTGCTCGGCGCTTTTTTGTGCCAAATTGTGCGCCGTTGCGATGAATATCGACGCGATCGGCGCATATATTTGGTGGTAGAAAACTTGCGAGGATAGGTCTATGGAAACCAAACAGATACAATTCGACCGCATTCGTGATCTCGAATCGGGGCAGTTCGTGTTGGAGTGCAACGTCAATGCCGAAAAAGAAGTGCAGAAGTTGCTGTGCGTGCGCTGCGACGTCTACGACGTGCGCGCCGTCGTCGGCTCCAAACAGATCGCCGTATCGGGCAAAGTCGGCGTCAAGATCGTCTATCAAGTCGAAGACGGGGCGGAGTCGGCGGACTATGTGACCGAGTTCTCCAAGTTGCTTGCCGACGATTCCGTCGGCGAAAATACGAAAGTCATCGTGCGCGCAGCGATCGCGGACACGGAGACGGAGCTGCGCGGACAGAGCGTCGCGATCAGGACCGTCGTATCGCTGTCGCCGATCGCCGTCAATCCCGTCTCGGTCGACGTATTCATCGCCGAGGACGGCGTATGCGCCAAGCGCTGCGACGTGGAGCTGACTCGCCTTTTTGCGGAGATAGACAGAGAGATCGCAGTCTCCGACCGCTACTCGACGGGCGTCAGCGTCGACAAGATCTTGTGCTATTCCGCATCCGCGGTGGTGTGCAAGCAGTCCGCGAGCGAGCAGGGCTTGACGATAGACGGCGAGATTTGCGCCCACGTCACATATTACGCCGAGGGCGAGGTGTCTCAAAAGTCCTTCTCGATCCCGTTCTCCGAAACGGTGCAGGCGCCGGAGGGTGCAAGCGCTCTCGTGACTGCCACGATAGGCGCGCAGTCGCTGACCGTCGGAGGCAAGGACGGGGACAACGTCTTGGCGCTTGACGTGACTGCGTCGCTGACGGGCTTCGTCTTTGTGAGCGAGAGCGAGCAAGTCGTGACCGACGTCTATGCGCCTTGCTATGATTTGGAATTTTCGAGCCCGTGTTTGTCTTTCGACGCAATTGCCGATGCGACCGCGCATCGCGAGAGGATAGTCGGCAGCGTTGACATCGCCGAGGGCGAGCAGGACGCGGCGCGCGTTTTGTGCTGTGAAGTCGCAGAGAACGAACTCGTTAGCGCGGCCGCTGCCGACGGTGCGATCGTCACCGAAGGCTCGCTGACCGCATGCGTCGTCTATGAAGGCGAGGACGGCGCAAAATCTTCGCTCAAAGTCGAGCTCCCGTATGCTCTGACGCACGAGGCAAGGGCAGTCCGTGAGGGCGACTCCGTGCTTGCGTGCGTCGGATGCTGCGATATATTTGCCAAGATCAAGAGGGGCAGAGAGATCGAAGTCGGCGCCACGCTCGCGTTTGCTTCCGATGTCGTCCGCACGCAAAAGCTGCCGGTCGTGACCGAGCTGACTGTCGGCGAAAAGCTGTCCGACAGCGGCGAGGCGATCGTCGTGGTCGGCGCTCGCAAGGGCGAGACGTCGTGGGATGTAGCCAAGCGGCTCAAAGTCACGCAAGCCGAAGTAGAGGAGGGCAATCCCTCCGTGAGTTTCCCTGCCGAGGGCGGCGAAAAGATCGTGGTTTACAGAATGCTTGCAGTGTGATATAATGCAGTCGTGGAACAAGCGACGAAACTCAAAGTCTATGCCAAGCTCAATCTCGCGCTCGACATAACGGGCACGGACGGCGACGGCTATCACCTGTTGGATATGATCAACTGCACGGTGGGCGTAGCGGATACGCTCACCGTTTCGCGCGCAAAGAGCGTCCGAGTCGTCATGGGCGGCGCCGAGTGCGGAGCGGAAAACACTGCCCACAAAGCTGCGATCAAGATCGCGGAGGCGAGCGGCGTCGCGCTTCATGTCGAGATCGCCAAGGGCATTCCGATCAGCGCCGGGATGGGCGGCTCATCCGCCGACGCGGCGGCTGTCCTGCGCTATGCCGTCGACGCAGGGATAGTGACGGCTGAGCAGGCGCGCGCCGCCGCAATGACCGTCGGCAGCGACGTCGTCTATATGATGCGCGGCGGCTTGTGCCGCATAGGCGGCAGGGGCGAAGTCGTGCACGGCTTGACAGAGCGCAAGCTGACCTTGGCGATCGTCCGCGACGCCGTCGGAGCGAGTACCGCGCAAGTGTATCGCCGCTTTGACGCGATAGGCGAGCGCGGCGTCGGGATAGACGCCGTGCTGGCAGGCAGCGCCGCGCGCTACAATGTCTTGGAGCTCCCTGCGATCTCGCTGTGCCCGAGCATCGCCGTGCTCAAAGAGCGGATGCGCCGCGCGTTCGGCGAGGCGGTGATGACTGGCAGCGGCAGCGCCGTGTGCTCGATCGTCGACGACGAGCGCGAGGCGAAGGAGATCTTGCGCCGCGACTTCGCGCATTGCGCGTTTGCGCAAGTCGTCGCCACGCAAGACGAGGCGATACGCTACTTGTGATCGCCGCGCCGATCGTTTTGCCCAAAAATTGACAAGAAAAACCGCCGCAAAAAGAAAAAACTGCGGCGGTTTGAAGATAATGTCGCCGATTCTCGCGACTTTGGATATTTTTATTATAAAACGCTTTTGCACATTTGTCAATACCGAATTTTGATTTTTTGCAATTTGTTGTGTTTTTGCCAAGTATTTCTTCGCGTCAAGCGATATGACAACTCTTTTGCCCCGCACAGATTTTTCAACTATGCCATAGAGCGCTCGCCGCTTTTTAATTTCGCGAATTCTCTCAACAAGACCGCCTCCCGATCGGCGCCCCATCGACGGCATGCTCATCTTTCTCTCAACGGCGCACGGACGCTCATCCCGTATCGCCGAGTTTCGCAACAAAAACAGCGCGCCCCGCAGGACGCGCCGCTTTTGCGATCAAGGATAGATCTATCATCAAGTGCAACAATGTTGGAACATATTGTTGCTCGTTTAGCGTTGGATCATTGACCCGTGTACCCCCACACGACAGGACGATTGCTATTATTCCACAAGCTATTCCATCCGCTCGGCTGGCTTGCCGCTTCGCAATAGATAGTCAATCTGCTGCAATTTGCGAATACATACTCGCCAATGCTTGTCACGCTGTCGGGGATAATTATATTTGTCAAGCCACTGCAACCACGGAATGCGTTGTAGCCAATGCTTTTCACACTGTCGGGGATAGTTATGCTTGTCAAGCTGCTGCAACCATGGAATGCAGAGCCGCCAATGCTTGTCACGCTGTCCCCGATAGTTATGCTTGTCAAGCTGTTACAACCAGAGAATGCAAAGCTGCCAATGCTTGTCACGCTGTCGGGGATGGTTATGCTTGTCAATCTGCTACAACCATGGAATGCATACTCGCCAATGCTTGTCACACCATTGGAGATTACTATGCCTGTCAATCTGCTGCAACCAGAGAATGCATAGCCTTCAATGCTTGTCACGCTGTATGCAACATCTTTGTATGTGACAGATTCGGGGATAACTATATCTCCGCTTATCGCTTGTGATTGTCTTGCTATAATCGCATCCAATGTATTGGGATTAAGGGCATATCTAATGCCGTTGTCAGCAACATAATAGATGTATCCATCATCTGCGACATCGTTGTTGTTGCAATTCCACACGACAGGACAATTGTTGGGATTCCAATTACTGTCCCATTCACTCGGCTGGCTTGCCGCTTCGCAATATATAGTCATTACGCTGCAACCATTAAATGCATAGCCGCCAATGCTTGTCACACTGTCGGGGATGGTTATGCTTGTCAAGCTGCTGCAACCATAGAATGCATAGCTGCCGATGCTATCTCCTCCTGTGATGACAACTTCTTTGAGAGAAGCCGGAACATAGTTATCGTTATATGTATAAGAAGAAGCTCCGAATATATATCCGAAGTACGTCTCGCCGCTTCCGTCTGCATATTGTCCGACAAAGGGCAATGTTATGCTTGTCAAGCTGTTGCAATTATAGAATGCATACTCGCCAATGCTTTCTCCGCCTGTGATGACGACTTCTTTGAGAGAAGTCGGGACATAGCGATTGTTATTTTCATAGGTAGAAGCTCCGAAGATGTATCCGAAGTGCGTCTTACCGCTTCCGTCTGCATATTGACCGACAAACGGCAAAGTAATGCTTGTCAAGCTGCTGCAATTATAGAATGCATTGTAGCCAATGCTTGTCACGCTGTCGGGGATAGTTATGCTTGTCAAGCTGCTGCAACCGGAGAATGCATAGCTGCCAATGCTTGTCACATTGTCGGGGATAGTTATGCTTGCCAAGCTGCTGCAACCAGAGAATGCAGAGTCGCCAATGCTTGTCACGC
>CALWKR010000038.1 GCA_944381315.1 uncultured Christensenellaceae bacterium | reverse complement strand
CCCTCCGTCGGGGCATATCCCCGATATCGGACGAAAGATGACGGGATGATGGCTGAGAATGACGTTGCAGCCGTCGTCGATCGCCTCGTCGATCACTTCGGGAGTGACGTCCGTCGTCAAAAGGATCCCGTCGATCTGCTCGTCGGGATTGCCGAGCGTCAAGCCGCTGTTGTCGTAGCTCTGTTGCAGCGAATACGGCGCAAAACCGTCGATAAGCACATACAGCTCCGCAATTTTCATAATTTTTCCTCCGTATCGCGCACGGCGTCCAGCATCTCACGAGCCGCTCGGCGAGAGTCCTCGTCGGTCGCGCGCTCGGCTATCGCAGTATATTTGCCGCGCAGATATTGCAGATAGCGTGCGGTGTCCTCGGAGACGGGCTTGTATGCTCCGACGAGCAGCTCCGCGCCCTCGGGGACGCATGCTTCGCCCCTCTTTGCGGCGAGGACATTGTAGAACTTGCCGCCCTCTTCGACCACCGCGTCGGTGACGAGCGCGAATCCGCGCCTTGTCAAGTATTGCCTCAAAGCGGCGACGTCTCGATGCGCGATCAGCACATAGCTGTCGCACTTGTCTATCCCGTCGTCCAGGATGTGCATGATCTCGTTGCCGCCCATGCCGGCGATCAGCACGCAGTCCGCCTCGCCGCGCCCGAGCACCGTCATGCCGTCGCCTACGCGGAAGTCCGCTGCGCCGTCAATGCCCAATATCGCGGCGAGATCGCGCGCCTTGGACAGGCTCTTTGCGCTTATGTCCGAAAAGATGACGCGCCTCGCTCTGCCCGTCCTGACCGCTTCGGCTCCCGCCTTGCCGTGGTCGCAGCCCACGTCGGCGAGAGTGTCGCAGTCGATCAACGCGATCGCGGCTCTCAGCCTTTTGCCGGGGGCTCTCACGTTATTTGCCTATGTAGTCTTTGAGTTTTTTGGTGCGATTGGGGTGACGCAGCTTGCGCAGCGCCTTTGCCTCGATCTGCCTTATTCTCTCGCGAGTGACGTTGAACTCTTTGCCCACTTCTTCGAGAGTCTTGGGTCTGCCGTCGCGCAAGCCGTATCTCATCAGCAACACTTCGTTCTCGCGCGGAGTGAGAGTGTCGAGGACTTGCAGCAACTGTTCGCGCAGCATCCTCGCCTCTGCCTTCTCGGCAGGCGAAGCGGCGGTGTTGTCCTCGATGAAGTCGCCGAGATGGCTGTCCTCTTCTTCGCCGATAGGCGTCTCGAGCGAGACGGGGTCTTGGGCGATCTTTTGGATCTCGATGATCTTCTCTTCGGGCACGCCCATCTCCGCGGCTATCTCCGCAGGCGTCGGCTCTCTGCCCAGCGTCTGCATCAGCTGCCTGTTGATCCTGCCCGTCTTGTTGATCGTCTCGACCATGTGAACGGGGATGCGGATAGTGCGCGCCTGATCGGCGATCGCACGCGTGATCGACTGTCTGATCCACCACGTCGCATATGTAGAGAACTTGTAGCCCTTGGTGTGATCGAACTTGTCCACCGCCTTCATCAAGCCGAGGTTGCCCTCCTGTATGAGGTCAAGGAACTGCATGCCGCGTCCCACATATCTCTTGGCGATCGAGACGACAAGGCGCAGGTTGGCTTCGCTGAGGCGCGCCTTTGCCTCGGCGTCGCCGTTGGCCATCTTCTCTGCCAAAGCCTTTTCTTCTTCTCCCGTCAAGAGGGGGACTTGTCCGATGTCTTTGAGATACATCTTGACAGAGTCGTCGGTCGCGCTGTCCAAGTTGTCGAGAGCGAGTTTTTCGTTCAAGCTCGGGCAGTCGTCGATGGTGATGCCGGCGCTCTTGATCGCGTCGTACGCTTTCTCCATCTCGGCGACGTCCACGTCGTATCTGCTCAGCTTCTCGACGATCGTGTCTTCGGACAGCTTGCCGCCTTTCGCCTCGGCGATCAGCTTGGCTATCTCTGCCTCGATCTTGATCTCTCTTGCGGACTTTTTCTCTTCTTTCTTTTCGTTTTCGTCCATGATCTCTCCTATCTCGGTGACGGATTGCCGTCACTGTTTTTTCATCAATTGCAGACGCGCCAAGATCTTGGTCTTCTCGATCTCGTCCGTCTCCTTTTTGTAACTCTCCAAAAGCGCCTTGCGCTCCTTTGCGAAATACAGCTCGCGCAATTTTTGCAGACAGCCGTCAAAGTACGCCTTCGCCGCCTTGTCCGACACCTTGCGTCCCTCGGCGACGATCTTCTGCGCCTCGGAATTGTCTTCCATCGCGTTGAGATCGGCGATCGTCAGCTCGGCGCCGTTGCGCAATTCGTCATAGATGCGCGCGTGCTCGGGATCGTCGATGTACGGCGACAGATCTTCTTGGGTCTGCGCGCCGTTCAAGCCGCCGCAAAGCGCATACAGCACATAGCGCATCGCCTTGTAGTAGGCGCTGTCCTTGCGGTCCGCCCTGATCGGCACGACCGCGGGGGCGGTCTCTTCGAAATTGCCGTTCTGCATCAACTGGCGGCGCACTGTCTGCTCCGTCATGCCGCTCAGCTTGGCGACGAGCGGTATGTAGGCGTCGATCTGCGCGGGATTTTTGAGCTCGCGCAACACGCGCACCGCCTCGACGACATACTTGCCCTGCTCGTCCGCGACGGACATGTCGTAGCCCTGCGCGAGGTTGAACAGCTTGAACTCGTAGAGCGGTTTGGCCTTGGCAAGCTGGGAGATATAGCCCTGCGCGCCGTACTTGCGGACGTACTCGTCGGGATCGAGCCCCTCGGGCAGCGACACGACGCGCACGTCGAGCCCCTGCGAATGCAATATGTCCAAGCCGCGCACCGTCGCCTTTTGCCCTGCGGCGTCGCCGTCGTAGCAGATGTAGACCTTGTCGCAATAGCGTTTGAGGATGCTCGCCTGTCCCGTCGTCAGCGCCGTGCCCATGGAGGCGACGGCATTCTTCACTCCGGCTTGCCAAAGCGAGATGACGTCCATATAGCCCTCGACTACGATCAGATCGGTGACGGGGCGAGTGAGGCGAAGCTTCTTGACCGTGTCCTGTCCGAACAGCTCGTTGGACTTGTCGAAGATGATCGTGTCGCGCGTGTTTTTGTACTTGGGGAGCTTGTCCTTGACGAGCACTCTGCCGCCGAACGCGATCACGCGCTTCGCGCCGTCGATGATCGGGACGATCAGCCGCCCCGCCATAGCGTCGTAGACGTCGCCGTCGCGCTGGTCGACGAGCCCTGCCTCCACCATCTCTATCTCGAGATAGCCGAGACTTTTGAGTTTGGAGACGAGCCCCTTGTAGCCCGTGGAATAGCCGATGCCGAAAGCGCGCGACGCGTTTTCGTCAATGCCTCTGTCTTGGAGATAACGGCGCGCAGGCTCGCCTGCGTCGGAGTCGTAATTGGAGCGATAATATCTCGCTGCGTCTTTCATCATCGCGTAGAGGCGCTCCTTCTTTTTGCGGACGTCGGAGCCGCCGCCGCGCCGCGACGAAAACTCGGGCATCTCCATGCCGGCGCGCTTGGCGAGCATGCGGCAGGCGTCCATGAAGTCGACGTTCTCTATCTCCATCACGAATTTTATCACGTCACCGCCGACGTGACATCCGAAGCAGTAGTACGAATTGCGACTCTCGTCAACGGTGAAAGAGGGAGTTTTTTCGTGATGAAAGGGACAGCAAGCCCAATATCTCGAGCCCTTGCGCTCGAGCGGGACATAACTGCCCACAAGCTCGGCGATCGGCACGCGAGACTTGAGCGTCTCTATCCATTCCGAAAAACTCTGATCTCTGTTCATATTCCCTCATTATTAAAATACGACGGAAAGAGCGCGTTTCCGCGCTCCGCTTTCGATTTCGCAAATTTTGCAGCGCTCAAAGCATCGCATAGCTGCGCATCACGTTCTCGATAGATTTGAGATAGGACGCGCCGTTGCGATAGTCGCCCATGATCGCTTTGAGCCCCAGCCAGACGACTTTGACCAGCTTGGCTCCCGAATTTTCGAGCGCGAGATAGAGCCCCTCGAGCATGGTGACATAGGTGTTGCGCTTGTCGTCGTCGAGCGCATCGTCGGACATGATCGCCTCGGTCAGCGCGCCTATGTACGGCACGATCGTGTCGCGGACGGAGTCCTCGACGAGCACGGCACTCTCGGGTTTGTCCTCGACTTCGCCGCCGTCAAGGACGTCCTTGAAAGCGAGCAGATAGGGAGTGATCACCCTGTTGCAGAAAGAGGCGAACGACTTGTTGATGTCGTCGTCCTTGAAGTATGTGCAGAGGAATTGATAGAGCCCGATCACCTTGCGGTCGAAGTCGAACAGCAGTCCCGTCACGAGCGCGACGGCAACGCGCGAATCGCGCGGCAGACGGAAGTAGCCGCCGGCGAGCGCGTCGGAGAGCTCTTTGCGGTAGTCGACGCCGGAATTGCAGCTCGACACATAGCCCATCAGCTCGGGCGAAGCGGCGATGAATTTGAGGATGTCGGCAATGCTCTGCCCCGACATGATGAACTTGTTTTTGGCGAGCTTGTTGCACTTGCCAACCAAGCCCGTGTATGCTTTCTTGATGGATTCCTTGGACATGATCGCCTCCGTTGACAACAATTATATACTAGTGCGCGCAAAATAGCAACTGATCGACGCAAAGGACGAGAAGCGGAAACAACGCGCAAAATTGACATATTTTCACGGAAAAGTATTGATTTTTCTAAGCTGTTGCAGTATAATGTATTCTGCAAAAAAATTGCGGGAGTTGTTTTTTCTGTATGAAATCTGTTAGTATTCTTTTGAACACTGCCGAAAGCGTAAAAAAATTCGTCAACATCATGTCCGCTTATGACTACCCCACCGACCTGCGCAGCGGAAGATACGTCGTCGACGCCAAGTCCATCCTCGGCATCTTCTCTCTCGACCTCAACAAGCCCGTCGTCCTCGAGATCAACAGCGACGACTGCGACGATCTGCTCAGAGAGATCACACCTTTCATCTACAACTGAGACTATGGACAAGCCGATGCTCGACAAGCTCATCCTGCTCTTCGTCTTCGACAAGTTCGAAGTGCCTCTGCGGGAGGAGCTTGTGTTGGAAATTGCCGACGGAAACAAATGGATCCCCTACATCGACTGCAAGATCGCGCTCGATTCGATCGCCGAGAGCGGATTTGTGACCAATGTGTCGCAAAACAAAAATTCAAAGCGCTATATGATCACTGCGGACGGAAGGGAGTGCCTGAGTTCTTTCTATACCAACATTCCCAGCTCGCTGCGCCAAAACATCTCCGAACACGTCAAAGAAAACCGCGTCGCCTACCGCAAAAAGCAGGACTACACGGCGGACTATTTTCGCAACTCCGATCAGTCCTTCACCGTCAAGCTGCGGATCGAGAGCACGTCCGTGCAGCTGATGGAGATCACGCTGATCGTCCAAAACCGCAACAATGCCAAGTGGATCTATCGCAACTGGCCCGAAAAAGCGCCGATGATCTACGAATATATCCACGACAATCTTCTCGAACCTTGACCGCATCGCGCGGCAAAAAACGGACCCGATCGGGTCCGTTCTTTTTTGCTCCTTATTGCTTTTGCTCGTCGCACGACGCGATCAGCCTGTCGTATTGCAGCTTGATCGCATATGCCCTCAATTCGCGCTTGCCGCAGATATTGCTCATCGGCATCGTGGGCAGATCGCGCATATACTTGGCAACGGTGCCGCCTCTCCATATGCTGCGCGGCGCAGGGCGCTGATATTTGAACGCGCGGCGGCTGAGCGAATAGAGGATCGCGATGTAGATGAAGAACGCGATCAAATATTCTATGATAAACAGATGATTCTCGCGGAAGCCGGGGATGAGCAGCCAATCGGGCAGCACGCACTCTTGGATGAACATGATGTTCTCGGGTTTGCCTGCCTCGTGGTCGTACCTCCAGGTGAACGCCGCGAGCGTGCCCCACAGCAATATGATCAAGAATCCTATCATCGGCTGCCAAAGCTCACGGACGCGGAACGGCTCTATGCGGAAGTTCCAGACAACGCCGCCGAGGTAGAGGCAGTAATGCATGATTATGCTCTCGACAAATGTGAAGTTGGACATATGGCTGTCGACGAAGCTCGCGGGCGAGACCGCGATCGCGAGCAGCTGCACCAGCCCTGCGAAGAAACCTACGAACCTGCCCGTCTCTTTGAGCACCTTGGCTCCGCTGAGATATGCCACAGGCATGAGGAAGTAGCTGATCGCGCTGATCTCTGCAGGGATCTGCTTGACGATGTCCTGTCTGTACACGATCGCGATCATCGCGTAGTGCAAGATCTTGTAGACGAGCACGAACGTCATCAGCTTGTACATAAAACGCTCCGCTTCTTCGCGGCGGTTGTCAAAGCGTTTGAGCACGAACACCGGAGTCAAGATGACCAAGGCAAGCCCGACGATGATGCAAGAATATTTCCAGAAATCGTTCATGCCCATGGATCACCAATCCTCCTTGTGGCTCAGCTTTATGTCGGTATAAAATTCTTTGTATCTGCGCTTGAACGCCTCGGCGTTCGTCTCGTACTTTTCCGCCTCTTCGAGAGAGCCGTAGTCCTCGATGAATTCGCAGTCTTCGTCGAACTTCTCGGCGAGCTTCATCTTTTCGTAGTTGTCCATCTCAGTCCCTCTGATTTTTGATGAGATCGTCGAGAGCGTTGTAACCCATGCGCTGCATGCGCAGATTGCGCGCGGCGACTTCGACGACGACGGCGAGGTTGCGTCCCGGCATGACGGGAAGCACTATCTTTTGCACGTTTATCCCGAGGATCTCTTCGTATTGTTTTTTGTCCGCGATGCGGTCGAACTCTTCGTCGCCGCTCCACTTCCTCAGCTCTATGACGAGGTCTATCCTGCCCTGCGGCAGTACGGACGCGACGCCGTACAGACTGCGGATGTCGATGATGCCGATGCCGCGCACTTCCATGAAGAACTTGATCTTTTCGGGCGCGGTGCCGATCAGCTCTTCGCCGAGCTTCTTGACGATGACGGAATCGTCGGCGACGAGCCTGTGTCCGCGGTGTATCAATTCAAGAGCCGTCTCGCTCTTGCCCTGTCCGCTGCGTCCCGTCAGCAGCACGCCTATGCCGCTGATCTCGAGCAAGGTGCCGTGCACGCAGCTCATCGGCGCGAGCAGCTTTTGGAGATAGTCGCTGACGACGGTGTTGAGCGACGTCGTCGTCAAGTGCGACATGAAGATCGGGATGTTGTGGATCGCCGACAGCTCGAGCATGTACGGCGACGGATTTATGGAGCGGGTGTAGATTATGCAAGGTATCTTCTTGCTGAAAAACCTCTCCATCGCCCTGCGCTTTTGGTCTTCGGGCAGGCTTTGGATGTAGTAGTATTCCGCATTGCCGACGACTTGGACGCGCCCGTCGCCGAAGTAGTCCTCAAAGCCCGTCAAGAGCAGTCCCGGGCGGTTGATCAATGCCGAGCTGAACGTGATGTAGTCCAGCTCGTTGCCCTGCAACAGCTCCAAGCCGCAGTCGCGGCAGAAGTTCTTGATCTTTACGCTCTCGCTGACGACGGACATCTCGTCCCTTTGGTCGATCTGCATATCAATCTCCGCAATAGTTGTCCACGACCCATGCGACGGCGTCGTGGTTGTTGGACACGCCGACGACGTCGGCATGCGCCTTGGTGGTGTCCATCGCGTTGAGAACGGCGATGCCCAAGCCTGCGTATTCTATCATCGAGATGTCGTTGTCGGCGTCGCCCATGCAGATGATCTCGTCGCGCGACAGCCCGTGCTTTTCGCATACGGCGCGCACCGCCTCGCCCTTGTTGAGCCCGTAGGCGGTGAATTCGATCAAGAATTTTTGCGAACGAGTGAACGACAGTCTGCCGTCAAACACGGGGATGTATTCCGTCGAAATGGCGAGCGCGTCGTCAGGCTCCGCGATCGCGAGCACCTTGGTCGGATCGTCGCCCCTCTCGGCGACATATTCGGACAGCTTGCGCCCCACTATCGTGCAAGGGATGTTGCAGATCTTGCAGAACATCTGCACGGCGGGATGATCGGCGCTCGAATAGCAGCGGTCGTCGATGTAGACGAGCTGCACGTTTTGGCGCGGATCGCGCTCCAATCTTTGCAGGCACTCGACGGCGTCGGCAACGGCGATGTTGCGCACCCAGATCGGCTTGCCGCTCGCGATGTCGAAGATGCCGCCGCCCTGATAGACGATGACTTCGCCGTCGGTGAGTCCGAGCGTCGCAAGATGGGGGCGAATGGAGCTGAACAGTCTGCCCGTCGCGACAAAGAACTTGCCGCCGCGAGCCCGATAGTCGCGGACTGCGGCTATGTTGCGCTCCGAGATCGTGTGGTCGGCGGCAAAGATCGTGCCGTCAAAATCGCAAAAAAACGCCTTATACTTCATAGCATATATTCTATACGCGCGCGATACTTTTGTCAACTTTGTGAGCGCCGTATTTGCGACTTGACCGCCAATTCCGCATTTGCGGCGCAAAATGCGGCGGCGCGGCAAATATGCGCCGTTTTGCACGGCATTGCGCTTGACTTTGCGCGCGGCGTTTATTATAATCGTGATATGAAAAAGCCAATCATTGACAAGGCGCAAGCCATTGAGATCAAAAAGACCTACCCCACGCCCTTCCACATCTATGACGAGAAGGGCATAAAAGACAACGCCGTCAGGCTCTATGACGCGTTCTCGTGGTGCGACGGGTTCAAAGAACATTTCGCCGTCAAGGCGACCCCCAATCCGACCATAATGAAGATCCTGCACTCGCTCGGCTGCGGCATGGACTGCTCGTCCATGACAGAGCTCATGCTGTGCGAAAAATGCGGCATCGTCGGCGACGACATCATGTTCACGAGCAACGAGACTCCTGCCGAAGAATACGCATATGCGCTCCGCCTCGGCGCGACGATCACGCTGGACGACATCACGCACGTCGACTTCCTCGCCAAGATCGCGGACGGCAAGATGCCCGAAGTCGTATCGCTGCGCTACAACAACGGCAAAGACTTCGCGATCAACAAGCAGATCATGGGCACGCCGCAAGACGCCAAGTACGGCATGACGCGCGAGCAGCTGACTCAAGCGGTGCGCAAGCTGCAGCAGCTGGGAGTGAAGAGATTCGGCTTGCACGCCTTCCTCGCGTCCAACAATCTCGGCAACGACTACTACCCCGCCCTCGCCGGCATACTCTTTTCGACAGCCAAAGAGCTGCACGAAGAGACGGGCGCGGACTTCAAGTTCGTCAATCTGTCGGGCGGCATAGGCATCCCCTATCTGCCGACGGACGAGATGCCCGACATCTATGCGATCTCGGCGGGCGTGAAGCGCGAATACGAGCGCGCGTTCGACGGAGACATGAAGCCGTCGCTGCGCACGGAGCTGGGCAGATATATGCTCGGCCCTTACGGCAACTTGATCACGACGGTCGTGCACTTCAAGCACATCTACAAGGAGTACGCCGGCGTGGACGCCTGCGCCGCCAATCTGATGCGCCCCGCCATGTACGGCGCCTATCACCACATCACCGTGCTCGGCAAGGAGAACGCACCGTGCGATCACAAGTACGACGTCGTCGGCTCGCTGTGCGAGAACAACGACAAGTTCGCGGTCGACCGTATGCTGCCCGAGCTCGAGATCGGCGACATCCTCGCGATCCACGACGCAGGCGCGCACGGCTTCTCGATGGGTTACAACTACAACGGCAAACTCCGCAGTGCCGAGCTGCTGCTGCGCGAAGACGGCTCCGTCAAGCTCATCCGCAGGGCGGAAACTCCTGCCGACTACTTCGCGACGATGGTCTTCGACTGATCTGAAAACAGCTCGATCGATCTTGCAAAACAAAGGACGCGCCCTATCGGACGCGTCCTCTTTTCGCCTTGCGGCGTCATTTGCCGCTCTTGTATTTCTTTATCTGCGGATATTGCGAATCGGACAGACTGTTCTCAAAGTCGGCGAGCAGCTGCTGCTGTTTGCGGCTCAAGCCCTTGGGCGTCTCCACCTTGATCGTGATGTACAGATCGCCGTAGCTCTCCTTGTTGAGCATCTTCACGCCGTAGCCCTTGACTCTGATCTTGGTACCCGACTGCGTGCCCTCGGGAATGTTGCAGACTGTCTTGCCGCGCATGGTGTCGACTTCGACCTTGCAGCCGACGGCGGCGCTGTAATAGCCTATCGGCAGCGTCATATAGAGATCGTAGCCCATGCGCTTGTAGCGCGCGCTCTCGGCGACGTAGACGACGAGCACGAGATTGCCCTTCATGCCGCCGTTGCGGCCTGCGTTGCCCTCGTTGCGCACAGTGATGTTGACGCCGGTATCGACACCAGCAGGGATTTTTACCTTGACAGACGCATTGCGGCGCACATAGCCGTTGCCCTTGCAGGTGCGGCACTTGTCGCCCACGACTTTGCCCTTGCCTCCGCAATTGGAGCAAACGGTGCGCACCGTCTGAACGCCGAACAGCGTCTGCTGGCGCTGCGTGACGTAGCCGCTGCCGTGGCAATAGGGGCACGTCTGCACCGACGACGCGTCGCGCGCGCCGCTGCCGTGACAGTCGGGGCACTCCTCGTCGCGAGTGACGGAGATCGTCTTTTCGACGCCGAAGTACGCCTCTTCAAAGGTGAGGTTGAGCCTGACGGTGATGTCTTCGCCGTTGCGCGGCGCATTGGGGTTCGCGCTGCGGCTCCTGCCTCCGAAGCCCCCGAAGAAGGAATTGAGGATGTCGTCGAATCCGCTCGCGCCCGAAAATCCCGAAAAGCCCGAGCCGCCCGAGCCGAATTGCGGCCCGTTCTCGTCGCCGTAGGCGTCATAATTCTCGCGCTTGGTCTTGTCGGACAGCACCTCATAGGCGTGATTGATCTCCTTGAACTTGCTCTCCGCCTCCTTCTTCTCCGCGTCCGTAGCGGTCGCGTAGCGGTCGGGGTGGTACTTGAGCGCAAGTTTGCGGTACGCCTTCTTTATCGTTTCTTCATCGGCGTTTTTGTCCACGCCGAGGATTTGATACAGATCTTTTGCCATTTTGCGATACGGAGCCGCGCGGCAAGATGCCGCGCGGCGCCGTTTTCCTCATCTTACTTGTTGTTGGGATCGTCGTTGTCGATGATCACGTCGTCGGGATTCTTTGCCTCGCCCTGCTGTTGCTGCTGAGCCTCTTGCTGAGCCGCCTGATAGAGCTTGGTGAAGATGGGCGCGTTGGCCTTGGTCATCTCGTCGATGATCGCCCTCGCCTTCTCGGCGGTGTCGGCGGTCTTGAGGTCTTCCTTGGCTTTTTCGACAGACTTCTTCAACGTCTCCTTGTCCTCTTCGGACAGCTTGTCGCCGCTCTCGTCGAGCGCCTTTTCGGTCGCGAAGATCATTTGATCTGCGTCGTTCTTTGCGTCTACGAGCTCCTTTCTCTTCTTGTCCTCTTCGGCGTACTTCTCCGCCTCTTTGACGGCTCTGTCGATGTCGGCGTCGGACAGATTGGTCGACGAAGTGATCGTCACGCTCTGGCTCTTGCCGGTGCCCTTGTCGATCGCCTTGACGTTGACGATGCCGTTGGCGTCGATGTCAAAGGTGACTTCGATCTGCGGAATGCCTCTCGGTGCAGGCGGAATGCCGTCGAGCTGGAATCTGCCGAGCTCTTTGTTGTCGTTTGCCATAGGCCTCTCGCCTTGGAGCACTCTGATGTCGACTGCGGTCTGGTTGTCGGCAGCGGTCGAGAACACCTGCGACTTGGAAGTCGGGATCGTCGTGTTGCGGTCGATCAGCTTGGTGAACACGCCGCCCATGGTCTCGATGCCCAGCGAGAGCGGAGTGACGTCGAGCAGCAGCACGTCCTTGACTTCGCCGCCGAGGACGCCGCCTTGGATAGCCGCGCCGAGAGCGACGCACTCATCGGGGTTGATGCCCTTGAAGGGCTCCTTGCCGGTGACTTCTTTGACTGCGTTGACGACAGCCGGGATACGAGTGGATCCGCCGACGAGAATGACCTTGGAGATATCGTTCATCGTCAACTTGGCGTCTGCCAAAGCCTTCTTCAACGGCACGATCGTCTTTGCGACGAGGTCGGAAGTCAACGCGTCGAACTTGGCGCGAGTGAGGTCGAGGTCGATGTTCTTGGGTCCGTCCGCAGTCATAGTGATGAACGGCAGGTTGATGTTGGTCTTGGTGACGCCGGACAGCTCTATCTTGGCTTTTTCGGCAGCCTCTTTGATGCGCTGCATCGTCATCGCGTCGGACAGCTCGATGCCCTCTTTGTCCTTGAAATCTTTGATGATGTAGTCCATGATGCGCTTGTCGAAGTCGTCGCCGCCGAGCATCGTGTCGCCGTTGGTGGCAAGCACTTCAAAGACGCCGTCCTCGATCTCGAGGATGGACACATCGAACGTGCCGCCGCCGAGGTCGTAGATCAACACCTTTTGTCCCTTTTGGGACGCGTCCTTGTCAAGGCCGTATGCGAGCGCCGCCGCGGTGGGCTCGTTGATGATGCGCAGCACTTCGAGTCCCGCGATCTTGCCTGCGTCCTTGGTCGCCTGTCTCTGACTGTCCGAGAAGTAGGCAGGCACGGTGATGACTGCCTGCGTGACCTTTTCGCCGAGATAAGATTCGGCGTCCTCTTTGAGCTTGGAGAGGATCATCGCGCTGATCTCTTGCGGGCTGTACGACTTGCCGTCGATGGTGACTTTGTAGTCGCTGCCCATATGTCTCTTGATCGAGCTGATGGTGCGGCTCGCATTGGCGACCGCCTGTCTCTTTGCGACTTGACCGACGAGTCTCTCGCCGTCCTTGGCAAAGCCAACGACGGACGGAGTCGTCCTTGAACCTTCCTTGTTGGGGATGACAGTCGCTTCACCGCCTTCCATGACAGCTACGCACGAGTTGGTCGTACCCAGATCGATACCGATTATCTTTCCCATATATCTTGTTCTCCTTTTTCAATTATTCTCCGACGACGACCATCGGGTACCTGAGCACCTTGCCGCCGCGAGTGTATCCTTTTTTGAGCACATCGACGACTTTGCCGACTTTGTCGGGTCCCTCGTCTCGGTTCATCAGCGCCTCGTGCTTTTTGGGATCGAAATCCTCGCCGAGCGCGCTCATCTCCTCGACTCCGTACCTTTTGAGCACGTCGAGGAAAGCCTTGCGGACGAGTTCCAGCGACTGCTTGTGCGCCTCGTCCTTTTGGAACGCTATCGCCGTATCGATGTTGTCTATCGTCGGCATGATGTCCTTGATGACGTCCGCGACGCCCTCTTCGTACATCCTCGCCGCCGTATCGGCGTTGCGTTTTTTGAAATTCTCGAAGTCGGCTTGCAGCCTCGCGTACTGCGCAAGGGGCACGGTCGCCTCGACGGCCTTGACTTGCGGCTCCTGCTCGCCTGCTTGCGGTTCTTCTTTGAACTCAAAGCTCTGCGCCTGTTCCGCCTCTTTGGCGGCGGCGTCCTTCTTTTTTGTCTCTTTTTTTGTTGCCATATTCACTCCGTATCGGGATGTTTGTCTTGCTTGTCGGGACGATCGCCTTGTTGTTCGCGGTCGTCGAAGGCTCTGACCAATTGTCTGAGCACGCTCATGACCTTCTTGTAGTCCATGCGCTCGGGTCCTATGACGCCGACGTGGCCTATCTCCTTGCCGTCCATCGTGTATTTGGCGGTGACGAGCGCCATATGTTTGAGGTCTTCGGACGCCTGCTCGCCTATCTTGACGTCGATCTCCAAGTCTGCGTCGTCGCCTGCGACAAGGTCGTGCAGCTTCTCCTTCTTGGAAATGATGGACACAAAGCTCTTGACATTGTCGACGTCGCGCGCCTCGGGGTATTGGAAGATCTTGTCAGCGCCCTCGAGGTAGAGCTGGGTGTCGCGCGAGCGCTTGTATTCCGCAAGCAGCCTGATGACTTCGTCGACGAGCGCCTTCATGCCCTCGATGTTGTCTTCGAGCACGGGCGTAAGATTCTGGATCTCGGCGAGCGTCTTGCCTGCGAACGTGTTGTTGAGAATGCGCTCGGCGATCGCGATGTAGTTGCCGTCCGCGTCCCTGGGCACGCGTACCGCCTTGTCCTTGATCACTCCTGCGTCGGTGACGACGAGCACGAGCGCGGTGTTGTCATACAGATCGACCAGCTTGACCTCTTTCACTACAAGGCTGTCGGTGCCCGAGAGCACCATCAGCGACGTGTAGTTGGTGACGTCGCTGACCGTCTTGGCGGTCTCGCGGACGAGCTCTTCGACAGAGCCCATGCGCTTGTCGAGCTTGGTCTTGAGCTCCCCTATGTCGCTGTCCGCGCAATCGTTGAGCAGACAGTCCACATAGAATCTGTATGCCTTTGCCGACGGGATCCTGCCGCTGCTGACGTGAGGCTGGACGAGATAGCCCAGCTCTTCGAGAGTGGCAAGCTCGCTGCGTATCGTCGCCGACGATACGTCGGGCATATAGTTGTTCTTGATCGCAGAGGAAGATATGGGCTCCGCGTCGTTGATGTAACTGTCCACCAACGCATTGAGCACCTTCTTCTTTCTGTCCGAAAGTCTGTCGTCCATCTTCCCTCCGCCGCCTTGGCAGTCGCCTTGGCGATTTGTTAGCAGTCTATCTCTCCGACTGCCAAATCTTATTATACACCAATATATGCAGATGTCAAGCCCCGAATGTAAATTTTTTGTAATTTGTCAAAATTTTTCGCAAGCAGCGATCTCTCGACGCCGTCGGCAAGCGTCGTCGCTCCGAAGTCATCGCAAAAACATATCCGATCGATCGACGAATAGACGAATATGTATGCGCGCGCCGCGCGATCATCAATATATCAAAGTCGGGCAAATTATCATCTGCGCCGCATGCGCTCGCAACGCGCGCACGGATAGATCTTAGAACACGCGCTTTTCCGCGCTCGGCGCGCATGTTTGCTCTCAACTCTCGCGCGGATAAGATCTCTGTGAGTCGAAAAAAATCCGCGCCCCGAAGGACGCGGAACGTTGACTTGCGCGGTGCTCGCTTATTGCAAATATGCAACCATCGCAAAGATCGCGAGTGCGACGACGATGACGGCAAACGCCGCGATGTAGGCGATGTTGACACCTTTGAGCGTCTTTGCCTCGTCCAAAGATCCTCTCTCCTTGCCGGCGATGACCGGCGACGGGACGATGACGAAGAATACAAGCATCGCAAAGCTGACGAGGATGGTCGGCATAGGTATGAAGTCGATCGACACGAGTCCGGAATTGGCAAAGCCTTCAACGACGGGATATTCTGCAAGTCGGACATAGCCGCCGATCGCTCCGAGAATGGTGATGTCGGGAGCATATGTCGGATCGGAAGCAGTGCTTATCGACGCCGCCACATCAAAGAAAAAGCTGACGGCAAGAACTGCCGGCGCAAAGAAACAGATCGCGCTCCTCTTCTTGAACGCCACGCTCGACACGATCGGAGCGACGATAGCCGCCACTATGGAGATAACTCCGCCCACGGTCGGGAACTCGTAATAGGTCCTGCCGTTTACGCCGATCACGATGTTGTAGACCAGCGCATAGACGAACATCGCCGCAAAAAAAATCGCTGCAAAAGCCAGATCCGGATGCACGAACCGTCTCAGCGATTCGGGATATTTCAGCTTTGCCGACAGCTTGACGACGCGATTTTCGATCACATTTTCTTTCATGTTGCGCCTCCTTCCAATTTTTCTAAAAGTTTTCACCTCGCTTAATATATAACATATTCGATATATACATTTCAACACTTATTGTTTAGATTTTACATAAATTTTACAATAAGCGCTCGCCATTCTATGCAAAAAGCCGCCCCTTTCGGAGCGGCGTCGATCGGCGGAAAACGCCGTCATTGCGTCTTGTCGGAGCCGTTGTCGACGGGCGGCGCGCTGCGGCGAGCGCGGCGCTTGCGCTTTTGGGCGATGTCCATGCAGACGCAGATCACAAACACTATCAGCAGCACCGCGGGGATGATCGCGAGATAATAGAGGTTGCCGTATTCGGGCGGCGCGTCCTCTGCGGCGGTGCGGATGACGCCGAGGAAGTCGAGGTCGATGACGTCGTGCGAAGTGTCGGCGACGAGGCGCAGCGTATGCTCCCCTCCCTCGGAGAAAGTGCGCGAATAGACAAGACAGCCGTATTCGTCGCGATCGGAGGAGAGGTCGACGTTGGTTTGGAGCACTCCGTCCAGATAGACGAGCATATTGCCGTATTGCGGGCCCTTGGCGCAATAGACGGCGATGTAGGAGCCGCGGAACGAATACTCGACCGCCGCGTCTCTGCCGTAGCTGCGCTTGATCGTGCCGTTGGTGCCGATGACGCCGCCGAGGCTCTCCCAATTGCCTTGATAGAACATGCTCGACGAGACGGACGGCACGACTTCGCATTGGGGCTGCGTATTGCCGAATTCCAAGCCCGCGACGCAGTCGCCGAACGGCTCATCCGCGCTCAAAATCAGTCTCAGTCTGCCGACAGACATGCCGTCGCCGAGTTCGACGACATTGTCTCCGACGCGCGTCTTGCCTGTCGCGATCAGCGTTTCGTCGTCGCGCGACGCGCCTGCATAGAGACAAAAATCAAGTCCCTCGATCGTGCAGCGGAACGCGAAATAGTCCATGCGCGTGCTCGCCGCGTCGAGGCTGTATTCCTGCTCCGCGCTCGGCTCCGCGACGCGGTAGACGGTGTGCGGATCGTCGTCGAGCAACGCGGCATAGCCCTCTTCCGTGCCTGCGGGCGCGGAGATCTCGGAGATCAACGCTCCGTCGAGGGGGACGCGGACGGGAGGATTGACGTCAAAGTAGACGGGCTTGAAGTCCAGCGCCTCATAGCCGCCGACCTGAGAGCGGTCATAGCCGCCGCAGATCAGATAGTCCTTGCCGATGTCGACGACGGGATCGTCGCTGCCCGACTTGCGTATCCCGAGATCCGCAAAGTAACTGCCCTTGGTGGACAGCGCGTAGACATAATAGTCATAGACGACGCCGGCTTCGAGCTCGACTTCGTAGAACAGCTCGCCGTAATATTGTTCTATCGTCAGCGAGTTGCGGAACATCGTGAACATATACTTGGGCACGCCGAAGTCCACTCTGACGATGCCTCGGCTGCGCAAGTGTATCTCATAGACTGCCGTCTCGGGCACTTGGATGCTGCCCTTGCCGACGGCGAACACATAGACGGAGCCGTCCTCTTCGCCTGCCGGCTGCTGAACTCCCGCAACGTCGGTCGCAAAGACGTGCGTGGGCTCGATGTCTTCATAGCCGTCGACGGCGTCGTCGATCTCGCGATAGGGCACGTCCTCGAACACATATTGTACGCCGACGCAGATGTCGTACGTCAGCTTGCCTTCGAGGTCAAAGCTCTCGCCGTCGGCGGTCACGCGCAGCACAAAGTCGTCCTCGGTCGCTCCGTCGGACGGAGTGTAATACCACAGTCCGCCGCTCTCGCTCCATCGGCTTTGATGATCGGAGACGACTTGCACGCTCACTTCGCTCGCGATAGTGATCACGGACGCGGAAAAATCGAAAGCGGTGCTCTCGCCCGTCTTGACGATCGTGCCCGTCGCATTGTCGGCGTTGGCGCCGAGGGTGTACGAACTCTGCACCGGGACATAGTCGGGCAGATCGCGCAGAACGTCGTCCGATACTGTCAGTCCGAACAGCGCGAGATAGTCGCTCGAGTCCACGCCGAAGGCGTCCGCCGCCGCAGTGTAGAACGCGTCGGCAAAGCTGTCGCTCGGCCGATAGTCGAGGATCATCTCGGCGGCGCTCTCCGCGCCGAAAGAATGAAGCATATTGGCAAAGGCATAGTCGGCGATCTCGTCGTCGCCCACGCCTTCAAGCGTCGCGGCAAGACAGCCGTAACCGCTGCCTATCCCCTGCGGCGCGCCGCCTCCTGCGGCGGCGTTGTCGGTCATCAAGACATATATCAATGCAGTGATCCAGCGCTCCGCCTCGTCCGAAAAACCGCTGCCGTATATGACAAGATCGACGACAGCGCGCAATGCGCTCCATGCCGAGCCGCCTGTCAAATCGTCATAGCTGCACACATCTGCTGCGAACGAGTAAGGCACTCTGACGACGCCTGCGTCAAAGTCGGTCTCTATCTCGGCGACGTCGGACAAAAAGATGTCGACGGGCACGCCGTGATCGACGCCGAAGTCGCTGCCCGTGAAACGGGTCGCAAGTTCCGCAGCGGATCTCCACCAACGCGCGACGGCGGCGATGTCGGACGCGCTGTCTCCGCAGCCGTTGAGATATATCCTGACATTGGCTCCGTCTATGATCCCGTCGTCTGCGACGGTCGCGTCGTCGTCGACGCCGTAGCGATAGTACGACGCAGGCAAGCCGCCCGACACGGTCAGCGAACCGCCGTCCGTGCCCATGCACGCACCCAGCCACACTTCGACGAGTCCGTCGGACGACGGCGTATATTGCACGCTGTCGCCTATCAAATCGAAGCTCTCCGCCTCGCCGTCTCTGTCGATGATCGCCTCGGCGCCGTAGGTCGCGAGATCTCCCGTCAAGGCGAACGTCAGCGTGCGCCCGGCAACGGCTTTTATCCCGAGATAGTGCCAGCCTTCGAGACGCGTGTCGAATGTGACTTCGCGCGTGATCGAGCCGTCGTCCTCGGTCATCCCGGACAGCGAAAGCGCGTCGCCGAATCTGCCTTCGACGGCGTCGATATAAACCCGCTCTTGTTCGCCCGTCGTGCCCGACGCGATCAACAGCGCGATCGCGACGACCAAGCAGACGCCAACGCGGCTCTTTTT
>CALWKR010000037.1 GCA_944381315.1 uncultured Christensenellaceae bacterium | reverse complement strand
CCCTGATGTTTTTCGAGATAGAGCTCCCCTTTCCAAGTCGGGAATTTTTCAATTTTTTGGGCTATGTGTTTGAAAAAGCCATCTGCAAATCCGTTCTTGACTCGCGGCAGGCCATTCTCGTTGCCCTCTCTGGCAAGCATTTCGAGAGAGGCTTCGCCGGGGCCTCCGCCGCCGTCTCCTATGCCGTAGACGAGCAGTCCTTCATTCATGCCCCGGTCGTTGCCCTTCTCCGACTTGACGACTGCGAGCGGAGTCGCGGACGAAGAATAGGTGCCCTGCGGCGCCATATGCGCCAGCACTTTGCTGCCGTCTATCCCCTCCCAGACAAAGGTCTTGTAGGGGAACTTGTTGTGCGTATTCCACGTCAGCTTGATCGTCATGAAGTAGTCCTTGCCGCAGCCCTTGAAGATCTGCGGAAGGCTCGCAGGATAGCCGAATACGTCGGGCAGCCACACCATGTCGGAAGACTTGCCGAACTCTTTGCGGAAGAACTCCTCGCCATAGACGAACTGTCTGATGATGCTCTCGCCGCTCGGGAGATTGCAGTCGTTTTCCGTCCACATCGCGCCCTGCGGCTCTATCCGCCCGTCCGCGACGGCGCGCTTGAATCTGCGGTAGATGTCGGGATAGCCGTCCTTGATCCACTGCATCAACTGCGCTTGCGACGCGCCGAAGACATAGTCGGGATATTTGCTCAAATTGCGCAGCGCGGTCGCATAGGTGCGCGCGCCCTTGCGCTTGGTCTCGCGGATCGGCCACAGCCAGCCGAGATCTATGTGCGCATGCCCGATCGCGGTGTATTCGCCCGCGTCCTCTGCGGACGGCGACGCGCTCGCGGCATTGAGCAGCTTGCGCGCCATAGCGATGTCGTGCTTGCGATATTGCTCCCACGCCTTGTCGAGCGCGGCGGCTATCTCGTCCTCGCGCTCGCGCGTCAATGCCTTGTTGGCTCCGCGCGTGAGCAGCAAAGCGAACAGCTGGAGATAGTCATAATACAGCCCTGCCGCCTCGTCGTCGCGGACGGCGAGCACCGCCTTCTTGAACTTGACCTTGGTGCCGCTCTTGTTGCGCTTGCCGTTGAAGCCGGCGTCGACGAGAAGGCTGACTTTTTCGCCGCCGTCGGCGCAGTCAAACAGGTCGACTTCTTGCTTGCCGGGCGCAGGCGGAACCATGTCTATCGCGTCCTTGACCTGAGTTATCCCGACGACCGGAACGCCGTCGCGATAGACGAGTCCCTCTCCTTGGATGTCGATGAGCGCGACGACTTTTTTGCCTTTCGCCTGTTGCGGCACGACGCCCTCAAGAGCAAACCATGCGCAGTCAAAATCGCTGCCCCACACGTCGCCGCGCGCTATCGGCGCAAACTTTTTGCCTTCGAGCGCGTCAAAAGCGATCGGTTCGCTGCTGAGCAACGCCGACGCGGCGAGATCCGCCACTTTTGTATATATTTTGTTCCTAAGGCGTAAGAGCCGCGACAAATGTCCCGGACAGAATGCTGCTTTCTCTAACATTTTCCACCCATAAATAATATGTTTTCAATTCGATTATATACCCCCGTCCATATATATGTCAAGGCGAGAGAGCGCAAAGCGGCACGACCGTTTTGTCCATATTTTCACACCTTCTTGCAGTTGACAGTCCGTGCATTCTATTTTATAATTAAATTACACTAACATAGGGCGCAAGCCCAAGGGGTAATTATGAAAAAAGGATCATTGAAAAAACTTATCTCGGCACTCTGTCTCGTGACGATCGTCGCGACGACGGGCGCCCTTCTCGTCTCGTGCTCCGATCCCTACAACGTCGTCATGTTCGACGGGGTCCCCAACCAGCTCCAGGACAGCGAAGTCGCTCCCGACGACGTCGTCGCCGCGACCGCAGAGATCGGCATCGTCGACATCATCAACGACGCTACTCTGACCAATGCCCAAAAGATCCAGCGCATCATGTCCGCCACCGAGCAAAACGAGATCACCGCGGAGAGATTTAACTACTTCCAATACAAGAAGGGCTCCACGGATCTCGGTTCCCACAGCGGCACGCTGATCTATCAAAGGCTGCGCAAGCAAAATCAGCAAAACAAAGACGACACGACCTACAAGAGAGCCGTCAACCACAACTTTAACGCGCTCGAGACCACATCCGTCGAGGACGCGATGAAGAGATTCCTCTGGGACAACAAGATCTATCGCATGAAAGGCACGATCGACAACTTGGTCTATGACGAAGAAAGCGGACTCTTGACGATGACGGGCGATTCGTCTTGGAAGAAGGGCAATAACTTCGGAGACGAAGAATTCGTCGCAAGCAGCCAAAACCTCGACGAGACCAAGAAGACCTGCATCAATTGGAGCTGCGAAAACATCGTCCTCAACGACGGCGCAAAAATAGAGAGCAAGACCAACGAGTCGGGCGACGTGTTCTATGAACTCACCTTCACCGTCGACCTCGACGTCGCCAATGCCGACTCCGCAACGATCGCGAGATTGGAGAACGACAACGGCGGTTCCGGCATGTCGCTGGGCAAGATGGAGATCACGGCGCAAGTTTGGGAGTGCGGTTTGATGAAGTTCTACCAGACCAGCGAGATCTGGAGCGGCACGATCGCCGTGATCTACTCCGGCTCCGCCGAGACCGATACCTACACCTGGTACTCCTACACCGAGCGCGACAACGATATGTCGGAGAGCAAAGCGATACTTGACAGCTTGCTTGCTTCTTGAGGGGGCAACCAAAATTTTAACGCTACGAATCGCAAAGGCGTGATCAACAGATCGCGCCTTTGTTCATACTTGCTAATTTTGGTTTCCCCCTCAATACACCCCCTTCCACGGAGCACGCTCATTCACCATTCGCGGCTCCGCAAGGGGCGCTCGGCGAAAAGTGTCATTTCCGCCGAGCGCGTTATTCAGTCGCGCGAGAAACGCGGTTTCCGCTCGTGCGCTTATATATTTTTGATTATAGATTATTGACGCAAAATCTTCGCAAAATCACTCGCCCAACACTACTTACGAAAAGAGCATACTATGCTTTTTGCAAACATAGAAATTTGATATAATTTTTTATCTTATTCTTAGCGTGTGCCACCCTGCACCGCCGTTGCGGCGAGGGAGTGAGCAGAAAAATTTTTGAATTGGTTTGCTGATTTGCATTAGACGGAGCAATGCTCACACTTAGCACCGCCATTGCGGCGAGAGGGCAAGCAGAAAAATTCCGACGACGCGATGTCGTCGGAATTGTTTCTGTGTTTGCAGTTTTGACAGAGAGATTTTGCCCCCTGACAAGGAACATCCTCGCTTGTTGCACTTTCTCTTGCTTGTTTATTACTATTTTAGAATAACTCGGCGTGCCACCAGCACCGCCATTGTGGGGAGGGAGTGAGCAGAAAAATTTAATATGCTTTTATCTCTTATGCTTTGGCGTGTGCCACCCAGCACCGCCATTGCGGCGAGAGGGCAAGCAGAAAAATTCCGACAGCTTTTTTGCTGTCGGAAGTTTTCTGTGCAAAGCAGTTTTGGCTAATGTATTTCGCCCTCAAACAAGGAGCATCCTCGTGGGTCAATACTCGTAGAGTATTAGCGAGAGGTGCGACACAGTGTGAGGGCG
>CALWKR010000036.1 GCA_944381315.1 uncultured Christensenellaceae bacterium | reverse complement strand
CGCCGTCATTGGTGATGAGGGGAGCGCCGTATTTCTTGTCGAGGACGACGTTCCTGCCCTTGGGGCCGAGCGTGATCTTGACCGCGTCGGCGACTGCGTTTACGCCTGTTTCAAGGCTCTTTCTTGCCTCTTCGGCATATTTGAATTTCTTTGCCATATCGCACCTCCTTATTGCTCAACGATGGCGAGCACGTCGCTCTGTTTGAGCACGGTAACTTCTTTTTCGTCCAACTTGAAGTCGGAACCTGCATATTTGTTGTAGAGTATCACATCGCCGACTTTGACCTGCATCGTGACTTCCTTGCCGTCGACGAGACCGCCGGGACCGACGGCGATGACGCGCGCAAGCTGCGGCTTTTCCTGAGCCGAAGAGGGAAGGAACAGTCCGCTCTCCGTCTTTTCGGGAGCGTCCATCTGCTCGATGACGATTCTGTCGAACAACGGTTTGATGTTCATATTTTTTACCTCCGTATTCACTTATTGAGGTTAGCAGTCTAACCTCTCGACTGCCAACATTGCTTATTATAGCACGGCAATTGGCTTATGTAAAGATAAATATGCAATATTTTTTGCACTTTTTATCTAATTTTTACATTGTCTGCGCCGACGGGCGGACGGCGCGGCGCAAATGGCTTGAAAGAGAGGGCTTTCGAGCCGCAAAAATGAGCGGACGATACGCATTTTCGGCATAGATTGCTGTTGCGAAAATCATCAAGATATGGTATTATATATTATATTAAAGAGTGAGGCGCACTATGAACAAATGGGATCAGAGATTCATGAGCATGGCGGAAGAAGTCGCCACTTGGTCGAGCTGTTTCAAGCTCGATCGACACGTCGGGGCGGTCATCGTCAAGGACAAGCGCATCTTGACCACGGGCTACAACGGCGCGAGCAGCGGCATCAAGAGCTGTGCGGAGAAGGGCGAGTGCATACGCGTCAAGCTGGGCATCCCCTCTGGCACGAGGCATGAGATCTGCTATGCCGTGCATGCGGAGCAGAACGCGATCATCCAAGCCGCCAAGCTCGGCGTCAGCGTGGACGGAGCGACGCTCTATTGCACGCATCAGCCCTGCGTGATCTGCGCCAAGATGATCATCAACGCCGGGATAAAGCGCGTCGTCTACAAGTACGGCTATCCCGATGAGTTCAGCATGGAACTGTTCAAAGAAGCAGGGGTAACGGTGCAAGATTTCGCGTCGCTGTGACGGCTGCGGGGGAGTGATTATGGATCAAGAAAAGAATGTCGCGTCCATCAAGGACGGAGCCTTTGAGCTTACGCTGGAATGCGCCGACACAATCAGTTATTACGCTTTGCAAAACGGCATAAAGCCGATCAAGCGATTTTATCTCAAAAACACATCCGAAAACGACATCGAGGACATCCGCATCAAGGTGACGTCCAAGCCCGACTTCCTTGTCCCGTACGAGTTTGTGCAGCAGGTAATACCGCGCAAGACGACGGCGAGATTCTCGCTGGACGTCAACTGTTCGCCGACCTGTCTCGTCGCGATGGACGAGCGCACCGAAGGCGACGTCGACGTCGAGATCTTTGTCGGGGAGCAGAAGGCGCTCTCCGCGAGCGTGTCCACGGACATCCTTGCGTTCGACGAGTGCGACAGCGCGGCGGCTCCCGAGTCGCTGGCGGCGTTTGTCAGACGCACGTCCGAAGTCAACCGCGTCATGGCGGACGCCGAGCAGCGCGCCAGAGACTGGAAGCTTGCGATCGCCAAGGGCTACGGCTCGCGCAACGGCGTGCGCAACTACTTCGCCGCCTGTTACAGCGTCGTCGCGGAGGAAAAGTTCGTCATCGAAGAAGTCAAGGACGACGACTTCAAAGTCGTTTCGCACAAGGAGCTGTTTGAGTCGGGCATAGCGACAGGCCCCGAGCTTGCGCTGTTCATCGCCTCTCTCGTCGAGAGCGAGGGACACAACGCCGTCGTCGGCAAGATGGACGGCAAGTGGTACACGGGCGTCTTTTTGACGGACGAGTGCTGTCCGTCCACCGTATGGGACGATCCCGACTTCCTCGCCAAAAAGACTTCGAGCGGCGTCAACGACTTCACTCTGATCTGCATGGACGACATCTCCGAGGGAGCGTCGTTCGAGAAGGCGGAAAAGAATGCGAAAAACGCGCTCAAAAAGGCGGACGAATGCATGTTCGTCGACGTCAAGCGCGCTCGTATCATCAACATCAGACCTCTGCCCGAGCGCAAGCGCCGCACGGGCGGCGGCTACGATCTCGAAGAGTCCAAGGACTTTGCCGCCGAGCTGCGCCCCTCGCAGATACGCGAATTCAAGGGCGCCGTCGAGGGCGACAAGGAGACCGGGAAGATCGCGCAGTGGGAGCGCAAACTCCTCGATATGGATATGCGCAACGCGCTGCTCAATTTCAAGATCTCGCGCGCGGCGGTCAAATTGCTCACGCCGTCCGTTCAGGGCCTGTTCTATGCGCTCGACCGCAACAAGACTTTCACCGTCGAGGCAGGCGCAAAGCAGGCGGAACGCGCAGGGATAGAGATCGCGCGCGACTTCTCCAAGGTCAACTACACCAAGCCTTTCACCGACTTCGTCGGCTATGAATATTCCAACAAGCGCATGCTGTCCGTCTACGACTCCAAAGAGCACGAGGGCACGCTGTTCAGGCTTTTCCGCAAGGAGAGCAGCGTGCAAGAAGAGACGGGCACGACGTCGCTCTATCTCGCGGCGGGCTTTTTGCGCTGGAAAGAGGACAATGCGACCGAATTCAAATATGCGCCGCTTTTCCTGTTCCCGACGACGATGACGCGCAAGGGACTTGCGTCGCCGACTTACACCGCGGAGATAAACACCGACGACGTCAGACTCAACTCCACGCTGCTCGAATTCCTCTATCGCCAATTCAACCTCGACATCAGAGGCCTGGGGACGGTCGCGCTCGGCGGCGAGCAGAGCTATATGTCCGTCATCGCGAGGATAAAGCGCGAGACCGTGGACATGAAGGGCTGGGAAGTCTTTGACGACGCGTTCTTCGCCAGTCTGTCGTTCGCCAACTATCAGCTTTGGTATGACATAAAATACAGGACGGAGAAGTTCCGCGAGCATCCGATCGTGCGCTCGCTGCTCGACAACAAGCTCGAGCTGCCCGAGGGCGCGTTCGATCTGTCCGATCGCAGCAGCGACGAGGCGTATGTCGGCGAGGACAGGATGTTTTTGCCGATCTCGGCGGACTCGTCCCAATATTCCGCGATCTACGACAGTTTGAGCAAGAGTTTCGTGCTCCACGGACCTCCGGGCACGGGCAAGTCGCAGACGATCACCAACATCATCGCCAACAACATCGTCCGCGGCAGGCGAGTGCTGTTCGTCGCCGAAAAGAAGGCGGCGCTGTCCGTCGTCCATCGCAGATTGAAGTCGATCGGACTTGCGGACTTTTGCCTTGAATTGCATTCGGGCAAGACCAACAAGACGGCGGTGCTCGGGCAGATCGTCAATACGCTCGCGCTCAAAGGCAACCTTTCCGACGCGGATATGCAAGAGAAGATCGCCGAGATCAAGGAGTGCGTCGACGCGCTGTCGGGCGAGCTCGAGGCGATGCACCGCAAGCGCTATCTCGGCATCTCGCTCTATGAGGGCATCCTCGAATATTTCGAGAACCAAGACGCGCCCGATTGCCTGAGGATAGATTCGCTGTTTTATGAAAAGCTGACCGCAGAGTCGTTCCGCGGCTACTTGCAGATCCTCGGCGAGTTGTCGCTGAGGGCAAAGGAGTGCGGCGACATCCAGAAGTCCCCGTTCAAGCACATAGGAGGCTTCGAATATGACGACAAATGGCGCAGCAAGGGCGAGGCGATCCTCGAGATCTGTCTCAATCAGCTCAAAAACGTGCGCTCGTGCGCGCGCAATCTGCTGCCGTACTACAACGTCCGCACCGTCGCTTTGACCGATCAAAAGTTGCAGGCGCTCTACAAGCTGTCGTCGGGGATGGACGAGAAGTTCGTCGCATGCTATTTCGCGGACAAAAATCCGCAAAAGAAAGACCTTGTCGACAACTATCTCAACCTCAGCGGCAAGGCGGCTTTGATGATGAACGACTATCGTTCGCGCTACGGGACCTATCCGTCCGACGTGCCGCAGGACGATCTCGCCGAGGCGGCGGAAGGCAAGAGTCCGTCGCGCAAGTTGCGCAAGATCATGCCCGACAGCGTGGACAAGACGCAGAGGCGGTCCTTCTTTGCCTATCTCGCTCGTTGCGAGCAGACGCGCCGTATGGCGGGCAAGACAGCCAAGGAGCTGCGCGGCGTGTTCGGCGATCCCGACGCGGACGCGAACACTATCGCCAAATACTGCAATGCGATCGAGTCGCTCTATGCGGCGGCGGCGGATCTGTATGCCGATCTCGACGTCAAGCTCTTCGAGGAGAGCTGCGCCGCGCTGACCAAGTACGGCCCCGATCTGCACAGCCAATATTATGTCTATGCCTTCGAGGGTTACGAGCGCGCGATCGCGACGTTCTGCGACGTCTATCGCACGGGCGGCTATTGCGGAGGCTCGGAGCTGGGCGCGAAGATAGATTATATCGCCAACATACAGAAGAACTTTGACTACGTCCCCAATTGGTGCCGCTATCAAGAGATCGTCGAGAAGTGCCGCAAGAGCGGGCTCGAATTCGTGCTCGGACCTCTCGGCAACGGCGAGATCACCGCGTCGGACGTGCTGAGCTGCTTCAAGAAATGCGTCTATTTCAACTTTGTGCGCAGCGAGCTGCTGTTGGACGAAACGCTCAGCCGTTTCTCCGGCATGACGCTCGAAGAGACGTCGGCGAAGTTCCGCGAGCTGACGGACGAGTACGAGCGCCTGACTCGCGCGGAGATCTTCAACAGGCTCGTCGCCGCGCTCCCGAGACCGGAGAGCGAGGGCGATCAAAGCACGGAGCGCGTACTGCTGATGCGCGCCGAAAAGACGGGCATGAAGGGCATGACGCTGCGCGCGCTGTTCTCCAACATCCCGACTTTGCTCAAAGCGTGCTGTCCGTGCATGATGATGAGCCCGTCGTCGGTCACCCAATTCCTTGACGTGGATATGGACAAGTTCGATCTCGTCATCTTCGACGAGGCGTCGCAGCTGCCCACTTGCAAAGCCGTCGGCAGCATAGTGCGCGGCAAGTCGCTGATCGTCGTCGGCGATCCGCAGCAGCTGCCCCCGACGACATTCTTCAATGCCGACGTCAGGGACGAGGACAATTATGAGTCCGAAGACTTGGAGAGCATCCTCGACGACTGTCTCGCGCTCGGCATGCCGCAAAACAGATTGCGCTGGCACTACCGCTCGCGCCACGAGAGCTTGATCGCGTTCTCCAACGCGACGTTCTACGACAACACGCTCTTGACTTTCCCGTCGCCCAACGAGCTCAACAGCAAGGTGACTTTCCGCTATGTGGACGGCGTCTACGAGAGAGGCGGCGAGAAGTGCAACAAGAAGGAAGGCGACGAGCTCGTCGCGGACGTCGTCAAGCGGCTCAAAGACGCGACCAAGTCCAAGGAGAGCATAGGCATCGTCACGTTCAACACCGCTCAGCAGAACTACATCGAGACGGCGCTCAACAAGCGCATCCACGAAGAAGGACTTGACTCGCAGGCGTTCGAGAGAGAGGAGCCCCTCTTCGTCAAGAACCTCGAAAACGTGCAGGGCGACGAGCGCGACATCATCCTGTTCAGCGTCGGCTACGGCCCGGACAAGAACGGCAAATTGTCGCTCAACTTCGGACCGATAAACCAAAACGGCGGTCAAAAGCGTCTCAACGTCGCGGTCACGCGCGCCCGTTCCGAGATGTGCGTGTACAGTGCGATCAAAGGCAATATGATCGACCTCAGCCGCACCAACAGCAAGGGCGTCGAGTGCCTCAAATATTTCTTGGAGTATGCAGAGCGAGGCAAGGATATGCTCGCGATCAGCAACACCGACATAGGCAGGACGGACGCCGGGATCGGCGAACAGCTCGCCAAGGAGCTCAAAGACAGAGGCATCGCCTGTGAGAGCAACGTCGGCGTGTCCGACTTCAAGATCGACGTCGCGATCGTCGATCCGCGCGACCCGAGCAGATATATCCTCGCGGTGCTCGCAGACAGCGAGAACGCGCTCAAATTCAAGGGAGTCAAGGACAGAGTCACGATGCATGCGCGTATATTGCGCCGCCTCGGATGGAATACTTACCACATCTGGTGCGTCAACTACTTCAACAATCCCAAGCGCGAGATACAGCGCATCAAGGACGCCGTCTCCGCGCTCGTCGAAAAGCGTACTCTCGGCAAAAAAGCGATCCGCGAGATCGTGTCGCGCTACAAGGAGCCGTACAAGGCTTTTGCCGTCAAGACTGCGGCGAAGGCGTCGGGGCAAGACTGGGTGCTCAATCCCGCCAACAAGGACAAGATCATCGAGAAGACCCGCGCGATCATAGAGCGCGAGTCGCCGATAGAGCAGCGCACGCTGCTGGCGCGTCTGTCCGCGCTGTACGCATTGCAGCCGACAGCCAAGCGCGCGCTCGCGCAGCTGACTGCATATGCCGACCAATTCGCGTCCTTCCGCCGCGAGACGGAGGGGAGGATCTTCTATGTCGACAAGCCTGTGGAGACCTTCCGTCCGTCCGACGCCAAGAACGTGCGCGACATATCGAGAGTGCATCCCGACGAGATTTTTGCGGCGATCAAGTGCGCGCTGGAATGCGCGGGCAAGCTCTCGCGCGACGACGCGATCAAGGAGACGATGACGCTGCTCGGCGGCAAAAAGACCAAGGCGGCGCAGGATTGGATATCCTACGTCCTCGACGACGCCGTCGCCCAAAAGCGTGTGCTCGTCAATGTCGAAGGGATGCTGTCCGTCTGACTTGACAGCGCACGCGCGTTTTGCTAAACTAATGCGGTGAAGGGAGAAGCAAGGAGCATATGCTGATAAGTTTGATCACGATGTGGGCGTCGATGGACGACAAGATCCTCGGGCTGTTATATATAGTCGCATACCTCATAGCGATCCTTTGCGCGATCATTTTGCACGAATTGGCGCACGGGCTCGTCGCGCTTTGGAACGGCGACTACACAGCCAAGATGAGCGGCAGACTGTCGCTCAATCCCGCCAAGCATTTCGACCCGATAGGCTTCTTGATGCTCGCGATCGTCGGCTTTGGCTGGGCGCGCCCCGTGCCGATCGACAGCCGCAACTTCCGCAACTACAAAAAGGGGATGGTCACGACTTCGCTCGCCGGCGTTGTCTGCAACTTTATCCAAGCCTTCTTCGCGACGGCGGCGATAGCGATCCTCGCGGCGATCCTCGGCGATCGCGTCATCTTTGAGAGCCGAAACGCGGCATACTACTTCTTGTCGTTTTTGCTGCAACTGTTCAGCTTTTCGGCGACGGTCAACCTCACGCTGTTTGCGTTCAACCTCATCCCGATCTATCCGCTCGACGGATTCAGAGTGGTCGAGGCTCTCGCCAAGCCGTACAACAAGTATGTGGAGTTCAATTACAGATACGGCTCGTTCCTGATGCTCGGACTGCTGTTGCTCAGCACTGTGCTCGGCTACATCTCGCCCTATCTCGACGTCTTCGGACTGTATATGAACGCGGTCAGAGACGCGATGCTCAAGTTGTTCGATCTCATCCTCGGGGGCTGATATGGCAAACTTTTTCGATTACCACGCAAGCGATGTCATCAAGTTCAAACTGAGCGACTTCGAAGGGCCGCTCGACTTGCTCTATACCTTGATCAAGGAGAGCAAGATGGACATCTTGACTTGCAGACTGTCCGAGGTGACGCAGCAATATCTCGCCTATATGGACCAGATAGGCACCGTCGACATGGACGTCGCGAGCGACTTCTTGGTCATTGCGGCGACTCTGCTCGACATCAAGGCTCGCAGCCTGCTGCCTCAGCTCGACTTGGACGAAGAATACGACGACCAATACGATCCCGAAGAGGATCTGCGCCGCCAATTGCTCATCTTCCAAATGTTCAAAGAAGAGGCGGACGAGATGCGCAAGAGCGAAGTGCTCAACCAATTCTATCCCGAGCCCATGTACACCGACGAGGACGCGGAGTTCGTCGTCAAGAGCTTCAGCCTGCAAAAGCTGATGGAAGCCTACGGCAAAATGCTGCTCAAAGTGGGACAAAAGGACAAGGCTCTCGGCACCAAGAAGATCCGCAAGGACAGATTCACCGTTGCCGAGAAGATCGCCTTCATCTCCAACATCATCCTCGAAAAGCGCAAGGTCAACTTCTTTGCGCTGTTCCCCGAGGATGCGAGCCGCTCCGAAGTCATCGCGACGTTCCAGGCGCTGCTCGAGTTGATGAAAAAGCAGTTCGTCAAGGCGACGCAGCAGTCGCCCGACGACGACATCTTCATCGAGTACAACGAGGAGGAGCAGCAGGGCAAGGAGGTCAGTCTCGACGAGCTGACCAAGACGGAGGACAAATATGACGAAGAGTGAGATAGTACACACCGTCGAGGCGCTTATATTTGCGTCCGGCGTGCCGATAAAGCGCAATGAGATCTTGGACAGCCTGCCGCCCGAAGTGACGCGCAAGGACGTCAACGACGCGATCAAGGCGCTCGAACAGACCTATCGCGATCCGCGCGGCATATTGCTGCTGACGATAGGCGACAAGGTGCAGTTTGCGTCCAATCCCGCTTACGGCGACGTCGTTGCGGGCGCGCTGCGCCCCGTCAAGGAGCGCGAGCTGTCGCGCACGTTGCTCGAAGTGCTCGCGATCATCGCCTACAAACAGCCGACTACGCGCGGCGAGATCGAAGAAGTCAGAGGCGGAGTCAGCTCCGACTATGCGATCACGACTCTGCTGCGCTTTGAGCTCATCGAGGCGTGCGGAAAGAAGAACGCGCCCGGGCGCCCCACGCTCTATCGCACGACGGACAACTTCTTGAAGAAGTTCGGATTGCGCAGCGTGGACGACTTGCCCGACTATGCGCGCGTGATGGAGACGCTCGTCGAATCGGGCAACTACAACAACTTCTCCGAAGGGCTCTACCGCGAGATCAACGAGGACGGCAGCGGCGCATACGACACGATCATGCAGGACAAGATCGCGCGTGAGCTGGACAAGGAGATGGACACCCAACAAGTGCCCGACTTCTTGGAAGGCGAGAGCTATCAGGTCGTCGAGAGCGATACGGACGACCCCGATCAACAATAACAAGCCGTACGGGAGCTTGCGCAGGCAGGCTCCTTTTTTGCGCAAATAGTGCGCCTTGCAGTTTTTGAGCCGGAGCGAGCGTGCTCGGCGGCGTGCATTCAAGCGTTTTTGAGCAAATATTTTCGATATTCAATATTCGAGCTATATAGACATTCGAAACCGAAGTCGGCAATATTGCAGCCGTTTTGCGATCGCGCAGTCGGCTGTCCGACGGCTCTCGTGTCAAACGCATTCATACGATATTTGATGGCTGTCGGACGTTTGATCCGGCATTGCTTTTCGCAGTCGGTGCAAATATTTGGCGATCAAAGAACGCAATTTTCGGCGAATAACTGCTTGCGTGTTGAAACATCAAAAATACAGACAAAGACATCATCCTTTTGCTCTGCGCGCCGCGGAAAGACATCGCGTCAGCGCCGGCAGCGCTTCGGCGGCGTCGAGTTCGATCCTGCCGTGCAACAGCGCGTGCTCGAATGTCTGCGACAGGCGAAGAGTGCAGTCGCTTCGCTCGCTTTTGACAAAGAAAGAGAGCGCCGCCAGCGCCGCATTGGCGATGGTCTGCGCGCCGACGGCGCGGCAGTAATCGCGGCAAGGCAGCGTCAGCGACAGCGAGAAGTCGCGGCACTTGACGCGAAAAGCGGCGATCGCGGCGAAAGTCGCGCGCAAGTCGGGCTTGCGCTTTGGTTCGGGAAGAGCGACTGCGCGCGGATCGCGCGCATTGAGTTGATAGTAGCCCGAGTCGCCTATCGCAAAAAGTCTGAGCTTGACAAGCCGCGCTTTGGCGACGGATACGTCGACACATATGCTCATCGTCTCCGCGTTTGCGCAAAAGCGCAATTGTATCCTTGCGCCGCTCGCAGCGCATACGGCGAGACATCCGATCAAGCTCGCCAAACTCGTGATCGAGATCCATGTCATATCGATAGTGTGCGCAAAGCGCGAAATTGCATAGCGACATTTGCCGCAAGCCGCAAACCGAAGAGCGATCGCATAAAAGTTCTTGCCGACAAGCCGCAAGAGGATAGAGGCCTCGCGACGGCAAAGGTCGACAAACGAAAAAGGAGAATGCGCGAACGATATATCGACAGCCGCAAGCAGCGAAGCGCGAAATCGCACGCGGCACCGGTGACGAGCCGCAGATCGCCGGGCTTCGCGCGCATAACGTCGAGGGGAGTGCGCACACTATCGCCGTGAGGTGGATGATATGCAAAACGATATCGACGCTTTGATAAAGGCGACAATGGAAAATTTGAAGAGCGCCGGCGCGGTGGACAACGCCGTCGGCAGACCGATAGCTCTCTCGGACGGCTCGACGCTGATCCCTATGACCAAGATCAGCATAGCTTTCGCTAGCGGCGGAGGGGACTACAATATGCAGCACAAAACGGATGCGCCTATGCAGTTTGCAGGCGCAGGAGGCGGGGGTGTGACGATCACTCCGATAGGTTTCCTCTCATGTTTCCCGGGCGAGGACGCCAAGCTGTTCAAGTGGCGCAAAGACGGCGACGAAAAGATGTGGGAGAGGCTCGTCGGCATTGCGATAGGAGCTTTGAAGAAATGACAACGTGTAATAAATTGTTCTCAATTAGCGCAATTTTGATAGCAATAATACTTCTGATAGCCGTATTATGGCTGTTTTCAGCGTTTTCCGCGTGCGCTCAGAGCGGATCGAGCTTTGTGCTGATCGACGCGGACAGCGGCATTGTGCTCGAGGGCGACAACAAGGATATGCGCCTTGAAGAGGCGAGCACTACCAAGGTGATGACCGCGCTCGTCGCGCTGCAAAAACTCGATATGGACGAAATAGTGCAAGTCGGCAAGGACAGCGTCGGGATAGAGGGCTCGTCCGTCTATCTCAAAGAGGGAGAGAAGATCTCGGTCAGAACGTTGCTCTACGGGCTCATGCTGAGATCGGGCAACGACGCCGCCCACGCTCTCGCGGTCGCCGCTTGCGGCAGCGAACAGGCATTTGTCGACGCGATGAACGCAAAGACGCAAGAGCTGGGACTGCAAAACACGCACTTTGTCAATCCGCACGGACTGCATGCCGAAGGGCATTATACGTCCGCATACGATCTGGCGATGATAGCGCGCGAGGCGATGAGCGATCCCGTCTTTGCCGAGATAGTCGCGTCCAAGAGCTACAAGAGCGAGGACGAGAGGGAGAGCGAGAAGCACGTATTTTACAACAAGAACAAGCTGCTGTCGTCGTTCGACGGAGCCAACGGGATAAAGACGGGCTACACGACCGCGTCGGGCAAGTGTTTCGTCGGCGCGGCGAAGAGGGACGGGATGCAGCTCATCTGCGTCGTGCTCAATCGCCCCGATATGTGGGACAAGTCCAAGGCGCTTTTGCAATACGGATTCGACAACTACCGCTCGGTCACTTTGGGAAGGGCGGACGCGCCGTTCGCCGATTATGAATACGACGGCGAGAGGGTGACGCTCGCGCTCGCCGACGACGTCAAACTGCCCGTCGCCAAGGACGGCGGCGAGGAGATCGGATACGAGTTCGTGCCGTCGGACGGCTATCCCGAGCGCATAGAGAGCGGCGAATGCGTGGGGACTTTGCGCTTTTTGAGCGGAAAACGCTTGCTTTTCGAACAAAAAATCGTTACGATAAGAGCGATAACGAAAAAGGGAGCGATCTCGTCGCTGTCGCGTTTGGTATGCGACGAGGGAATATCGAATTGGAAAGACTCAACAAATATCTCGCCTCCTGCGGCGTCGCCTCGCGCAGAAACGCTGACGAGCTGATCAAAGAGGGCAGGATCAAGATCAACGGCAAACTCGTCACCGCGCTCGGCACTTCCGTCGGCGACGACGACGTAGTATCTGTGGATGGCCACGTCGTAAGACCCGTCGCCAAGTTCAGCTATATAATGCTTTACAAGCCCAAGGGCTGCATAACCTCGCTCAGCGACGACAAGGGGCGCAAGACGGTGTTCGACTATCTCGCCGACGTCAGCATCCCGCACCTCGTCCCCGTCGGCAGATTGGATTACGACACCGAGGGCTTGCTGCTTTTGACCAACGACGGCGACGCCGTCAACGCGCTTACTCATCCCAGCCGCGAAGTGGAAAAGACGTATCTGGTCAAGGTCAAGGGCGAGGTCGCAGAGCACAAGCTCGCGCAGCTCCGCAAGGGCGTCGTCCTCGACGACGGCGTCAAGACGGCGCGCAGCAAGGTCAAGTTGTTGGAGTTCAAGGACGGCGTATCCAAGCTGCAAGTCGTCATCACCGAGGGGCGCAACCGCCAAGTGCGCCGTATGTTCGCCGCCGTGGGCGAAGAGGTGATCTTCCTCAAGAGGATCGCCGTCGGCGCGATCAGATTGGGAGGGCTTGCGCGCGGCGCGCACCGCTTCCTCAACGACGCGGAGATAGCCTACATCAAATCGCTTTGACGCCGCGGGGGAGATATGAGCAAGCGCCTTTCGACATCATTTCTTTGCATAGCCTGCTGCCTCGTCGCTTTGACGGCTTTTGCAGGCTGCGGCGGCGTACACGTCGAGAGCGCGCCGCTTCTCGGCGACTTCGACGTCGCGCTTCCCGATCTTTCGGGCTTGGGCGAGGCGGCGACCGCCGACTTTTTTTATCAAGGCGTTGACGACGACGCGGACGCGGTGATGGCAACTCTCGCCGCAAGCGGCGTGCCGATCACGGACTCGGGCTGGTATCCCACTTTGATAGACAACTTTTCGCCCAACGAGGCTTTTGCCTCCAACAGGGGCTTGGATCCGCGGATATGGACTACGTCCGTCCACGGCGTGCGCTGGGCTTCCCAAGACGACGATCATCCCGAATACGCCTGCTATTGGTGCCCCGACATGGTGTCTGTGTCGTCGGACGGCTATGCGGTGATACGTTCCGAATACATAGCCGATCACGACTGCGAGATCTGCAACGCCAACGGCGCCGTCTTTGGCGGCACGGGCGCAGGCAGATATACGGGCGGCTTTGAGACTCGCCGCGAGATCGTGACCGAGGACGGCGACGGCAACGCGCTCTACAACGAGGACAACGACAGACCGCTGACCGACTACCGCGAGGACGAATATCTGTTCCGTCAGGCGTTCGGCTATTACGAAACGCGCGTGCGTCTGCCGCGCAAAGAGGGGATGTGGTCGGCTTTTTGGCTGCAATCGTCCTATCAGCGCATGGTCAACGGCACGGGCAGAGACGGCACCGAGATAGACGTGTTCGAGTCGGCGTTCCTGCGCGGCAACGACGACGTGCACCGCATGGGGCACGCGCTGCTTTGGGACGGCTATGCCGAGGGCGCGCAGGTGTCCTCGCATGTGTTCGACTTGGGCGACAACGATCTCTATGACGGCGACTTTCACACGTTCGGACTGCTCTGGGCGCCCGACAGATATGTGTTCTATGTGGACGGCAAGCCGATGTGGGCGACCGCGGACGGCGGCGTCGCGCAAGTCAGAGAGTTTTTGCGTTTCACCTGCGAGATAGACGCCGGCGACGAGTGGGGGCCGCACGGCGAGAAGATAGGCGCGTTTGATCATGACGGCGGCGCCGGAGTCTTCGAGATCGACTACGTAAGAGTGTATCAAAACATAAATTGGCTGCAATACGTCGCCGAGGACGTCGGAG
>CALWKR010000035.1 GCA_944381315.1 uncultured Christensenellaceae bacterium | reverse complement strand
AAGAAGATCGTGATCTCCATCGCGTACTTGTTCTTGATCTCGCGCATCGTAATCTTGGCGACGGCGTCGTCCTCGAAATATCTCGCGAACTTCTCCATTTTTCTGTTGATGATCTCTTCGAGCCTGTCGCTGACTTTGTAATTGCGTGCAATGAGTTCTATACGCATAAATTTCCTCCTTTCGCCCGCTTGGAATGATGTCTCGGGCAAACTTTTCTTTACTATATTATAGCATACCTTTCGCGCAAAAAAAAGACCGTTTTCCAAATTTTGTCCACAAATTTTCGCGGCGCGAGTATTTGCCGCGCGAAAACGTGCGCTTTGCGCAAACGCGTGCTTTTCGCACAAAAAAGGCGGAGCCTCGCTCCGCCCTCCCTCACTTCTTCAATGTCGGCACCACCGCAAAAAATTCCAGATCCTCGTCTCTGTCGTTGCGCAGCGTGTGCTCCGTTCCGTCCGGACAGTAGTGGCAGTCCCCGACGCGCAGCGTCTCGCGCTCGCCCTCGCAGAACATCTCGCCCTCGCCTGCGACGACATAGATGACTTCGCAATTGCCGACGTGGCGGTGCAGCCCTATCGACGAGCCATTGCGCAGTCTGCCGTACATTATCTTGCAGTCTCCGTCCCCTGCCGTCTTGACGTCAAAGACGCCCTCGCCGCCCTTGAATGCGGCATTGCTTTGGAATTGCATGCCTTTGAGATCTATCTTCATAAAAACTCCTAATAGAGCAATCTTGCGTTGTCGGGAAGATCGAGGATGGCAGAGTTGAGCGTCTCGAGCTTGAACTTCTCGATGTGCATCCTGTCGTCGGGAACGACGTAGATGCGCTTGTCCTTCCACTCGTTGCGGCACTCGTTTTCGAGATAGCGCAGCGAGAAGAGCTTGTTGAACACGGACGGCGCGATCGTGACGAGAGCCGCCTTGGCTGTGCTCCCCTCGAACGCCTGCGACACGGCTGTCCGTATCTTCATGATCATGTGTTCGTCCGAATAGACATAGCCGTCGCCGTGGCAGTACGGACACGGCTGCAACATCACGCTCTCGATCATGCTGCGCGTCTTTTTGCGCGTGATCTCGACGAGCCCCAGCCCCGTCAGTCCGACGAGAGTGGTCTTGATCCTATCCTTGGCGAGTTCCGCCTGCAAGACGGACAGCACGCGCTCGCGATGTTTCTCGTTCTCCATATCGATGAAGTCGACGACGATGATGCCACCGATGTTGCGCAGTCTCAACTGCCGCGCGATCTCGACGGCGGCGATGCGATTGGTGTCAAAGACCGTCTCTTCGAGATTCTTGGTCCCGACATATCTGCCCGTGTTGACGTCGATGACCGTCAAGGCCTCCGTGCGGTCGATGATCAGATACGCGCCGTTGCGCAAAGGGACCTTGCGCCGCAGCAGCGCCTCGATCTGATCACTGACCCCATATGCGACGAGAATGCTCTTGTTGCTGCGATAATACTTGAAGATGTCGGGGTGTTCCTCGGTGATATAGACGAGATTTGCACAAAATTCGTCATAGACTTTGCGGTTGTTGATGACGATCTCGTCGACGTCGATCAGCATATCCCTGACCGCGCGCACCGCAAGATCTTTTTCGCGATAGACGAGCGTGCCCGCAGGCTTGCGCAGAGTGTCCTCTTTGATCTTGTTCCATGTGCCGACGAGCCACTTCATCTCGGAGCGGATCTCCGCCTCCGAACAGTGCTGCGCCTGCGTGCGCATGATGACGCCGCAGCCCTCGGGGCGTATCTCGTCCGCGATCGCGGTGAGCTTGGCGCGCACGTTCTCGTCCGTGATCTTGCGCGAAATGCCGACATAGTCCAGCCTCGGCATAAGCACGACGACTCTGCCGGGGATCGTGATGTTCATCGTTATGCGCGCGCCCTTGTTGCCGAATTCATCCTTTTCGACCTGGCACAACACGGTGTCGCCGGGGCGCAGATTGAGCGACGCGTCCGCCATGACTCGCTCCCCGTCCACGACCACGTCGCCGACATAGAGGAAGGCGTTGCGGTCAAGGCCGATGTTGACGAAGGCGGCCTGCATCCCGGGCAGCACGTTTTCGACTTTGCCCTTGTAGATGTTGCCGACCAGTCGGTTGAGATTTTTGCGTTCTACCCAAAACTCTTCCAAAAGGCCGTTGTTGACGATGCACACCTTGGTACTGTTGGGGTGTACGTCGATCAAGATCCTTCTCATTTTTGCCTCGAAATTTGCTGCGCTTTCGCGCGGATTTACGACATTTGATTTTGCATCGCAAGCGCGGCGGCGCCCATCATGCCCGCCTTGTTGCCGAGCGCCGCTTGCAGCACTCTAACGCGCGGATTGTGCGCGCTCGCGATCAGCCCTGCGTTGAGCTTGTCCTCGATCGGATCGATCAGCGGCGCGCCCTCGTTGGACACTCCTCCGCCGATGACGAATGCATTGGGATGGAAGATGTTGCCGAGATTGATCAATCCCGTCACGATGTAGTCGATGTAGTTGTCAACGACCTGCTTGGCGACCTCGTCGCCCTTTTCGAGCGCGGCGAAAGCGGTGCGGGCGGTGACTTTGCCCGACTTGGCGGCGACGTCCGCCAGCACGCTGTACGGATGTGCCTCGATCGCCTGCTTGGTCTGCTCGACGAGAGCGGTCGCGGACGCATATCTCTCCCAGCAGCCGCGCAGACCGCAATTGCATTGCAAGCTGTCCTTGACGATGATCATATGCCCTGCCTCGCCGCCCGCCGTCGCGATGCCGCCGAACAGCTTGCCGTCCAAGATGATGCCGCTGCCCACGCCGGTGCCGAGCGTGATGAGGATGACGTTGCGCATCCCCTTGCAGCAGCCGAACTTGTACTCGCCCCACGCGGCGCAATTGGCGTCGTTGGCTGCCTCGGCGTGCTTGCCGGATATGACTTCGACCAAGTGAGTGACGGGGATGTCTCTCCAGCCGAGATTGGCGCAATAGCTGACCGTGCCGGTGTGCTGATCCACGATGCCGGGGATGCCCAGCCCTATGCCTGCGACCGAGTGATAGTCGACGTCCGCGCTCGCGCACAGCTTGCGCAGCGAAGATACGATGTCTTCGAGGATCTCTCCGTGCGGTCTGTCCGCGCGCGTCTTGATCGAGAGATCTGCGACGATGAGCTCGCGCTCGCTGTCGATGAGTCCTATCTTGATGTTGGTGCCGCCGATGTCCACGCCTGCATAGATCATTGCATTTGTCCTCTGTATTTATTTCAAAAATATTATAGCATAACGCGCGCGCGTTTTCAATAACAATTTTAATTTTGTATGTCGGGATACGTCTTTGCGACCGCGGCGGCGATCGGCATGCTCAGCTCGCACTCGGTGCTGATCAGTGCGACGTCGTCTTCGTCCAAAGTGAACAGCACTCTGCCCGCTCTGTCCACTATGTCGAACAGCGCGATCGCGTCGCGGCGCAAGTTGACGACGAGCGCGTGCAGCGGCGCGTCCGACGAAATGCAAAATGTACGTTTTTCGACACAGGCTCGAAAATTTTTGTCAAAGATATTGCCTGACGCGAGGTGCATTATCATCGCGTCGCCAATGCGGAACAAGGCGCCCCAGATCAAGAAGAACCCGAACAGGATCAGCGTGGGATTGAATTCAAAAAACGCCGTCGCAGCACCGAGAGCGGCGAGTACCGCGCCGATCAGGCATCCCGATACGCGCATCGCTCGCAGAGCTCTTTGCTTGCGCTTTACAAGCGAGAACACGACGCGGTAGCCGTCAAGCGGATATACCGGCAGCAAGTTGACGACGCACATCGCGACGTTGGCGACGCAGATGTCGCGAGTGTAGGCATAGCAGTCGGGCATCAACCACCAAAGCGCGACTACGCACACCGCGACGAGCGCGTTGAACACGGGCGCCGCGAGCGCGATGAAGATATTGTCCGCTGCCGAATAATTCGCTCCGCCGTCTATGACTCCGCCGTAGGGCATCAAAGTGATCGCCCCGAGCGAATAGCCGCGCCACGCAGCCGCGCGCGAATGCGCGATCTCGTGCGCGACGATCGCGACCGTATAGCCGGCAAGCGCCAACGCTCTGCCCGTGAACACGAAGTAGAGGCAGAGCACGACAAAGAGCGGATGTATCCGCAGCTTCATCCCATCAAGAATCTCGCCACCGCTACCGCGACCGTGATCGCCACGCAGACCGCCGCCTGCACGATGAAGATGTCGAGGAGCTGGGGCTTGCGGTGCTTTTTGGCGATCTTGCCAAAGGTGATGTTGTCGTTTTTGCGGAACTCCGCGCTGATAACGCTGCTGTCGTCGTATTTCATATCTACCTCCCCCGCCTCTCGGCGGTCCAAGGTAATTGTATTAGCGACGCCGACGAAATATGACCGTCACACCGCCTCTATGCGTTTGAGCCCCGACGCCTTGACAGAGATCGAGATCGCAAAGCCGTCCGACGTCGGCGACACGAGCACTTCGCACTCGCCTCGCGGCGTGAGATAGTAGGATAGCACGCGATTGAGGTCGCCTTTGAGCGCGCGCATAAATCCCTCGCCGAGATCGAGCTTGTCTTTGAGTAGCATGTTCCTTATCCTTTCCGCTCCCGTCATACCTGCCTCCTCAAATAGAGTTTTAGCCTGCCCCACAGACCGCGATAGTCGTAGGTGCAGTCATAGAGTTTCCTTCCCCCGTCCGTCAAGTTGTCCGCGAGCATCCCGAGCGCGCGTGCCGCAGGCGAACGCGGCAGTTCGCCGCCCGTCGCCGCACAGATCGTCACGGTGTCGTCCTCCGGCACATATGCCATTGCCGGATGTCCGAGCACTGCCGCGATCTCCTGCGCGGACAGACAGCGCTTGTCGACGACGAGATCGCCGCGCACGCGGTTGACGATGACTCCGACCGCATGCAGCGGATATGTCCCCAGCAATGTCAGCACCTTGTCCGCATCGCGTATCGCCGCCGGATGCGGCGTCGTGACGACGAGCGCTTCGTCCGCAACGCTCACCGCGCGGTGAAAGCCCTCGTCTATCCCTGCCGGACAGTCGATCAACACAAAGTCAAAGTCATCGTCCACGCGCGCAAGCACGGACGCAAGCGCGCTGCGCGTCAGCCTTTCTCCGTCCGTGCGCACGCTCGGCAGCAGCCACAGCGACGGGTGTCTGTCGTCTCTGAGCAGAGCGTCCGCCAGACCGCATCTGCCCTGCACCGCGTCGTTGATGTCGTAGACGACGCGCGTCTCGAGCCCGAGAGCGACGTCGAGATTGTTGAGTCCGAAGTCCGCGTCGACGAGCAGCGTCTTGCGCCTCTTGGCTGCCAGCGCGAGCCCGAGCGCGGCGCAGACCGTCGTCTTGCCGACGCCGCCCTTGCCCGAAGTCAAAACTATCCTTCTTGCCATGATCTCTCCTTTGGGACTACATTATATCGCTCCGCAGAGCGCGGATAGCGGCGGATAGATGCGTATCGCGGCGAAATTGCGCGAAAAAAACGCGCCCGAAGGCGCGCCGTCATTGCGCTGTGATGCGCTCAAAGTTTTTCGACGTTGAGGAATCGCGCGAGCTTTTCGCGTTCTCTGAAAAATCCGACCGCTCCGAGCGCTGCCGTCGTCTCGGGCATATCGGGCACGGTGACGGGGATGTCGAGCTTGCGCTCGATATAGGCGCCGAGTCCGGGCATATTGGCGCTGCCGCCGCACAGCGTGATGCCGTTGGTGCAGATGTCTGCGGCGATCGACTCGGGGATCTGGGCGGTCAGATTGAACGCAACCTCGACGATCTTGTCGACAAGGCGGGAGACGGGCTCCCTCAATTCCGCCGCCGTGAGCTTGACGCTCATCTTTTCTCCGCCGTGGATCTGCTCGGTGTTTATCACTATCGTCGTGCGGTCGCCCTCGTACAGATTGACGATCTGACGCTTGACCTCTTCGGCGCTCGACTGTCTGATCTTGCAGCGGCGCGAGTCGATGATGTAGTCGACGATCTCGTTGTTGATCGCGTCGCCGCCTATGTTGACGCTGCACCCTGCGATGATGCCGTTTTCGTCACATACGGCGATCTCGGTCTTGGACGCGCCGATGTCGATGACGAAGGCGCCTTGTCTCCTCTCCATGCCCTCGAATACGGCGAGCGGAGACTCCACGATGATGACTTCGCCTGCGCCGGCTTTGAGCAAGACGCGCTCGATCTCGCGCTTGTCCATATTGCCCAAGCCGCACGACACGCACGCGATCACTCTGATCTTGGGGCCAAAAAAGCGGTACGGCACCGCCCTGTGAATGAATTCGCGATACATCAAAGAGGCGGCGCGTTCATGGAACACCGCTCCCTCCTTGATCGGATTGAGGATCTGGAAGTCCGACTGCCTGTATGCGGCGAGCCGCTGTGCCTCTTTGCCTGCCTGCAACAACGCCATCTTGCTGCCGCGGTTGGTGATCGCGGCGACGGTCGGCTCGCGGAGAATGACTCCCGCGCCCCTGCTGCAAACAGTCGTGTTGCGACTGCCGATGTCAATTACCAATTCGGCTTCTCTCATCTGCTTCCCTCAAAATTTGCTCGAGGCGCCTCAGCGGCAGTCCTACGATGTTGGCATATTCGCCGTCATAACGGCGGACGGTGCCCTTGTCCTGGATGCCGTACGCGCCTGCCTTGTCCATCGGCGAACCGCTCGCGACATAGTCGTCGAGAAACTTGTCGTCGAGGTCGCAAAACCATACATGCGACTTTTCGTGATAGACGATCTTTTTGCCGCGCACGTTGACGCATACGCCCGTGAACACGGTGTGTCTTTTGCCCGACAGCGCGCGCAGCATACGCTTTGCGTCGCCCTCGTCCTCGGGCTTGCCGAGTATGTCGCGTCCGAGGCATACGACCGTATCTGCGGCGATGACGATGTCATCGGGATGTCTTGCGGCAACAGCGTCGCACTTGGCGCTCGCAAGCTCTCTTACGACGCGCCACGGCGCCTTGTGACGAGCGTGTTCATCCGCGCCCGACACGTCGACGCAAAAATCTTTTACCAAGCCGCCCAACAGCTCTCGCCGTCTGGGCGACGCCGACGCAAGCACGATCATGCAGCGGCTTCGTCCTTGTTCTCCTGCGTCTGCTCGACGGCGGCATTTGCCGCTTTCTTGTCCGCCTTTGCCTGTTTCTTGGCGAGCTTGGCGGCTTTTTTGGCGCTCTTCTTGCGCATCCAAACGCCATCGTACTCGGTGTACTTCTTGAGTTTGGAGAGCGCTTTGCCGTCGTGCTTCGCGTCGCGGTAATATGCCGTGGCATAGAAGTATGCAGCCTTCGCCTCGTCCTTTTCGACGCCATTGCCGCTCTCGTATGCACAGCCGAGCTCGTACAGATAGTCGTCGCCCTGATCGAGCATCGCGAGCGCCTCTTTCGCTTCGAGCTGCTTTTGCTTGCTCTTGAATCCCTTTGTCTTTTGCGCGAGCTTGAGCGCGAGTCTCGCCGCGTCGTCCGAACCGTACTTCATCGCTTTGGAGAGGTTGTCGGAGATGTATTCGACATCCACGTCGCGAGCCTCTATCGCGCGCACCGCGTTGTAATAATACGCATTGGCGCAATGCGCGTTGACGCCCATTTGCAGCATCTTGTCCGCGCACTCGGCTGCGTCCGCGCTCTTGCCGATCTTGTCATAGACATTGGCGAGCGGAGCGCAAGCTCTGACCTCGCCCTCCTCGACGAGCGTGCGCAATATCGGGAGCGCACGGTGATAGTACTTCTTCTTGCGCGAAAGCAGATATGCCTCCGCAAGTCTGAGCGGCGCGGACTTGTCGCCGAGCGCGATCGCCTCGCCGTACAGCTTTTCTGCCTTTTTTATCTTGCCCTTGACGGCATACTTCCTCGCCATGCGGCACATCGCGTAGGTGCTGCCCTTCTTGGACGCGACCTCATAGCACTGCTCCGCGAGCTTGGGATCGGCAGCCCTGACGACGATGCCGTTCTCAAAATATTGTCCGACGACGGCGATCGCGTCCGCATAGCCCGACTTGGCGGCTTGACGGAAGAGCAGATAGGCGCTCTCGCGATTGGAGATCGCTCCTATGCCGCGCTCATAGCAGTGGCCGAGTTCGGTTGCGCCGTGCAGGCTGGTTAGCTCATATGCCTTCTGCCACATACGGAGCGGCTTCTTTTGTTTCTTTTGCTCGATCT
>CALWKR010000034.1 GCA_944381315.1 uncultured Christensenellaceae bacterium | reverse complement strand
AGATGTCCGAATTCTCGAACGGATAGTGCCATTGCGCGAACGGCATGCTGCCGCTGTCAAACCAGCAGTCCATGACTTCGGGCGTGCGGTGCATCTCGCCGCCGCACTTTTCGCACTTGAAGACGATCGGATCGACATAGGGCTTGTGCAGCTCGATGTCGCCCTTTATCCCTGCAAGATCCTTGAGCTCCTGCTTGCTGCCGACGACGTGGATGTGTCCGCAGTCCTTGCATATCCAGACCGGGATCGGCGTGCCCCAATAGCGCTCGCGCGAGATGCCCCAATCGATGACGTTCTCGAGGAAGTTGCCCATTCTGCCCGTGCCTATCGTCGCAGGGATCCAATTGATCTGCGAGTTGTTGTGCAGCAAGGCGTCCCTCAGCGCCGTCATCTTGATGAACCAGCTGCTGCGCGCATAGTACAGCAGCGGCGTGTCGCAGCGCCAGCAGAACGGATAGCTGTGCTCGAACATCAGCTCTTTGAACAGCAGACCCTTCTCTTTGAGGTGACGGATGACGAGCTTGTCGCCGTCCTTGACGAAGATGCCTTCGAGATCGCCGGTGCCGGGCACGAATCTGCCGCGGTCGTCGACCATTTGCACAAACGGAAGCTTGTATTTGCGCCCCACGTTCGCGTCGTCCTCGCCGAATGCCGGCGCGATGTGTACGACGCCCGAGCCGTCGGTCAAAGTGACGTACTCGTCGCAGACGACATAGTATGCAGGATCGTTGCCCTTGTAGAAGTCGAACAGCGGTATGTAGCTAGTGTATTCGTATTCTCTGCCCTTCTTGACGCTGAGCACGGTGTAGTCTTCGAACAGCTTGTCCACGAGAGCATAGGCGAGGATGTAGATCTCGCCGTCCGCCGCCTTGATCTTCGCGTAGTCCTCGACGGGGTTGACGCACAGCGCGACGTTGGACGGCAGCGTCCACGGAGTCGTCGTCCATGCGAGGAAATAGCCCTTGTCGTCGCGCAATTTGAACTTGACGAACACCGACTTTTCTTTGACCGTCTTGTAGCCCTGCGCGACTTCGTGCGACGAGAGCGCCGTGCCGCAGCGCGGGCAATACGGCACGATCTTGTGCCCCTTGTAGAGCAAACCTTCTTCCGAGATCTGCTTGATCGCCCACCACTCCGACTCGATGTAGTTGTCGTCATAGGTGATGTACGGATGCTCCATGTCCGCCCAATAGCCGACGCGCTCGGACATGCGTTCCCATTCGTGCTTGTACTTCCAAACGCTCTCCTTGCACTTGTCGATGAACGGCACGATGCCATACTTCTCGATGTCCTGCTTGCCGTCAATGCCGAGCATCTTCTCGACTTCGAGTTCGACGGGCAGGCCGTGCGTGTCCCATCCCGCCTTGCGCAGGACGTGATAGCCCTTCATCGTCTTGTAACGCGGAATGATGTCCTTCATCACTCGCGTCAGGATGTGCCCGATGTGCGGCTTGCCGTTGGCTGTCGGCGGTCCGTCGTAGAACGTGAATTCGGGTTTGCCTTCCGTGTCGCGCACACTCTTTTCGAAGATGTGATTTTGCTGCCAGAAGTCGAGCACTTCCAGCTCGCGTGAACAAAAATCAAGACTTGAATTTACCTTGTTATACATTGCTTCCTCCGCGGAAAATTATATCTCTTTTTTCTCTTTTTCCTTTTCGCCGCCGTCGGCGCTCTCGGCGCTCTCGGCTGTCTTTGCGACTATGCAGCGCGTCACGCGCTTGTGCGCCGTCGCCGATACCTCTATCCTCAAACCGAAAAACTCGATCGCGTCGCCGACTTTGGGTACCCTGCCAAGTTGTTGGAACACAAGCCCCGAAAGCTGTACGGCGTCAAAGTCGTCGGGATCTTGCTCTATCCCGAAGTAGTCGAAGAACTCGTCCAGCTTCACTTCGCCCGACACTTCGCACGTCCCGTCGTCGCGCTTGGTGAACGACTCGACCACCCTGTCGTGCTCGTCCCATATGTCGCCGACAAGCTCCTCCAAGATGTCCTCGAGCGTCACTATGCCCTGCGTGCCGCCAAACTCGTCGACGACGATCGCGATGTGAGTCTTGGCCTTTTGCAATTTGCGCAGCAGCGCGCTGATCTTCATAAACGGCGCGGCATAGATCAAATTGTCGGACACGGCGCCGTCTATCTTCTTCGCGCCGGCAAGATAGACGCGGTAGAAGTCCTTCTCGTTGAGCACGCCGACGATGTTGTCGATCGTGTCCTTGTAGACCGGCAGTCGCGAAAAACCCGTCTCGCGGAACACTTGCAGCACCGACTCGGGATCGGAACCCTTGCGCACCGCCTGTACGTCCACGCGCGGCGTCAATACGTCCTCTACGGTCAAATCGTCGAATTCGATCGCCGATCTGATCAGCTCGCCTTCATAGGCGTCGATGCCGCCCTCCGTCTGCGCCTCGTCGACGATCGTGATCAGCTCGTCGTCGGTGATCGACGCGTCTTGCTTGGGCTTGAGGATGCGCGTCAGCAGCTTTTGCCACGGGCCGAACAGCCACGTCAGCGGGAACAGCACAGCGCATACCGCATAGGTCATGCCTGCAAACGCGCGCGCTACCTTCTCGGGATCGCGGCGTGCAAGCGCCTTGGGCGAGATCTCGCCGAATATCAGCACGACCGCTATCGCCGCAAGCGCGGCTATCGCGCCGGCAAGCCCGGTGTTGTCGTCCATCATCGCGTCGAACAGCAATACCGCGAGCACAGTCGCTACGATGTTGACGATGTTGTCGCCGATCAGCAACGCCGTCAAAAGCCTGTCCTGCTTCTCGGACAACGCGAGCGCCTTGACCGCCTTGCGATCGCCGCTGCTCACCATGGTTTTTAGTTTGACCTTGTTGAGCGACGAGTACGCCGACTCGACGGCAGAAAAAAACGCCGACAAGATCAACAAGATGACTATCGATACCAAATATAACGGAACTTCCATTTCCGCGCGCGCGTGCCTCCTTGCGCATATAGAATGCGCGATATAAATATTATATACAAAAGGGAGAAGAACGTCAACTTTCTTTTTGAGGGGGCAACCAAAATTTTAACGCTGCGAATCGCAAAGGCATGATCAACAGATCGCGCCTTTGCTCATACTTGCTAATTTTGGTTTCCCCCTCAAATACCCCCTTCCACGGAGCACGCTCATTCACCATTCGCGGCTCCGCAAGGGGCGCCTTGCCAAAAGTGTCATTTTGGCTCGGCGCATTATTCAGTCGCGCGAGAAGCGCGGTTTCGCGCGACATATATGCGCTCCGTTGTTCGTTTAGCTTGACAATTTTCTATGCTTTTTGCGGATTCTTGGGCCCCCCAAAAATTAACGCTTCGAATCAAAAGGCATCGTCGCACCGCGACGGTGCCTTTTTTCATACTCGCTATTTTCGTGTTCCCCCTCAATACTCCCCCTCCCACGGAGCACGCTCATTCACCATTCGCGGCTCCGCAAGGGGCGCACGGCGAAAAGTGTCATTTTGGCACGGCGCGTAATTCAGTCGAGCGAGAACCGCAGTTTCCGCTTGTGTGCCGATCGATTTTAAATACTGAGTATGGGCGCAATACGATCGCAAAATAGACAACGCTCAGCACAAATTTTGGCATATGTGTTGATAATATGAGCTTATTCAATTAGGCGCAAATGGGTGGCGAAACGTTTTGACGACGACGTCACGAGAGCAGAAAGTCTAACAAGTTGACGATCTTGATACCCTTGATGTTGTCGGCGAAAGTCTTTTGGGCGGTGATGATGAGCTTGTCATAGTGGTCGTCGATCGCGTCCAAAGGAGCTACCTCGCGACGAAGGGTATCGGGGTCGGTGATGTTGTCCGCAACTTGGATATAGATCTTGCGGTCTTTTTTTTTTGCAACAAATTCGATCTCTCGGCTGTCGCATTTGCCGACAAAGACTTCATAGTCTCTGCGCAAGAGTTCCAAAAATACCACATTCTCGATGGTATGTCCATAGTTTTTGAGCGAATAGCCTGTGATCGTGTTCTTCAAACCGATGTCTCCGAGATAGTACTTCTCCAATGATTTGAGCTTTTCTTTGCCCTTGACGTCAAATCGCTCCGCGCGATAGATGATGAACGCGTTTACGAACATATCGAGAATGTTGCCTATCGTCGCAGGACGTACCGATGCGTCGAGTTTTGCCTCTTTGGCGATGTATTTGGCTATGCTGTTGGACGATGTAATACTGCCTACGTTGTCGCAGACAAAGGCGAATACCCTTCTCAACATATCGACGTCCCTGATCTTGTTGCGAGCAATGACATCCTTGACGATCACTGTGTCATAGACGCTTGACAAAAATGACGAAATCACCTCTTCGTCTCGCGGAAGAGAGAGCAACTGCGGCAATCCGCCGTATTTGAGATAGTCGTTGAAGATGTCTTCCCTGCTGCCGCCTTTGTCTTTGTAATAGCCATAATACTCCTTGAATGACAGCGGCAGCATCTTGATCTCGACATATCTGCCGGATATCAATGTGGCGATCTCGGATGAGAGTAAATATGCGTTGGATCCCGTGACGTATATGTCAACGTCGTATTCCAAAGTCAGTGAGTTGAGAGCCTTCTCCCAACCCGATACCTGCTGTATCTCGTCGAAGAATAGATAGTTCTTGCTCCCGACTGCTATCTTGGGCGCAACAAGAGCATAAAGCGCACGATAGTCGCGTATGTCGTCATAGCGCATAAGCTCAAAGTTGATGAATTGTATCCTGTCATCGCCTACTCCGTCACGCTTCAACTCGTCGCAATACATGGTCATCAATGTGGACTTGCCAGATCTGCGCAAGCCTGTAATGACCTTGATCAGCTTCTGATCTTTGAACGCTCTGAGCCGAGACATATACTCTTGTCTGTATATCATCAACTCACCTCCTGCCGCTTCCTTTAATATGATTATATATTGCATTCTTGACAAAGTCAATATTTTTTACGCTAAAACGTAAAAACTTGCTTCAAATCAATACTTTTTACGCTAAAACGTAAAAACTTTGCAAGGCAGTGACGATCAAATCAGTCCGACTGTATCGCAACAGGGGTTGAGAATTGTCGGTGGAAACTCGATTATGCGCTCGGCGGAAATGACACTTTTCGCCGAGTGCACTGCGCGGAACCGCGAGCGGTGAGCTTATCCGAATAAGCGGTTACGCATAGATGTATATACGCTGCCTTTGCAAGTAGTCTTGGGCCAGAAATTTTGCGATGATTTTGCGCCGAAAGGGTTGCGACGCGTATCTCCATGTTACGCGAGCGTTCCGAGAGGTGAAAAAGGGCGCAAAAGAGCCGCCCTAGACGGACGCTTGTGCCGCT
>CALWKR010000033.1 GCA_944381315.1 uncultured Christensenellaceae bacterium | reverse complement strand
CGGACGCGGACAACATCTCGCAGGGACAAAAGCAGCTGCTGACGATCGCGCGCGCCGTGCTCGCCGATCCCAAGGTGCTGATCTTGGACGAGGCGACGTCGTCCGTCGACACTCGCACCGAGGTGCTGATCCAGCAGGCGATGGAAGCGCTGATGCAGGGAAGAACGTCGTTCATCATCGCGCACAGGCTCTCGACGATCCGCAACGCGGACAAGATCCTCGTGCTGCGCGACGGCGACGTCGTGGAGCAGGGCAAACACGAAGAACTGCTTGCGCAGGGCGGCTTCTATGCGGAGCTGTACAACTCCCAATTCGAGGGCTGACAAGGCCGCAAAGAGACATTCGGGGACGCCGACGCGTCCCCTTTTTTGCGCAGAGATCGCGGCGCAGATCTCGCTCGCGCGGCGGCAATGTAAAGAATGCGAAAATTTTTGTAAAAAATCGAAAAAAGTGCGCGCAAACCCATTGACAAGTCCGCTGCGCAGTGCTATCATATGCGCGATCGAGAGATCAAGACAACTCAATAAGGAGGTGAGCATATGAAGTTCATGCGCACTTTCGCCAAGTACGTTAGGCACTATGGCTTGTACATCAAGCTTTGGTAAGGGGAGCGTACGGGGATCATGAGGCAATGCCAAGCCCGGCATTGTATTTTTTTATCTCGCCGACTTTCGGCGATTTTTCATTGCAAAAAAGCGCGGCTTGCGCCGCGCCGTAGAGCGATCGATTGGCTTGCAAAAGTCCCTCTTTCGCCCATTATCTCACCGCCTTTCTCGAAGCGAGATAGCCTACGAAATTATATTTCCGCGCATTTCGTCAACGGGTTTGCCAAGCCAATGATCGCGCTCGATCTGTCGGCAAGCCAAGATCCGCCCCGTGCGCAAGCGCGGATCGGGATCACTCTGCTTGCGGCTTTTTTGCGAGCTTGGCTTTCAGCCACTGTACGAGATCGATCTCCTTGACGGTGAACCATGTCGATATGATCGGGACGGCGAGGAAGATGACGCTCATCACTATGCCCAGCGAATAGATCAGATATTGCACGCCTCCCGTGCCGAGGAAAGATTGGAAAGCCACGACGATGTCGCCGACCATCTCGCCGAGGAAGGCGGGGAGGGCGACTCCTGCGGCTGCGGGGATCATCAGGACGAATGCGGCGAACAGCGGGATCGTCATCACCGTGCTGTATGCGCAGACGACGATGGAGAAGACGTTCTTGACCTTGCCGGCAAAGGTGCCTGCGGCGGCGGACATCAGCATTATTCCGCACGCCATCGTCGCGACGACGACCACATACTTGACGACGAGATTGGGAATGGAGTCAATGTAGGCGAGCCCGACGTCGGAACCGAGAGTTTGGAGCAAAGTGAGGATGCCCCAGACGTTGAGGGCGGCGGCGACGACGATCATGACGGCTTGGATGAGTTTTTTCTTGGTGGCTTGGTCCATAATGTTCCCTCCGCAAGAAATATAATTCCATTATAGACGGCGTCGCGGCGGACGTCAACATTATGCCGCAAATTTGGCAAAAACGTGAATGAGATAGACAAAAGAGAAATAGTGCGCGCCTGAGAATTTTTTGCCGCGGCGGCAAAATGTCGGACGGCGGCGAGGATATGTAAAATTTATGTAAAACGAGCGCCGCTCGTAAACGCAGAGATAACGATGGCTTGTCGAAGTTTTTGCGCAAAACGGCTTTTGCGTCCAAAATCGGTGCTTTCGCGCGATCGAAACGAAAGTGTATAAGCCTTAGAAAATATGGACAAAACGGTAAAAATAATGCGCGATAGCGAATGTCTTAAAAATTGCTTTTGCGCGCCAAACAGCAGATTTTCGCAAAAATATTGCGTTTCGTGCGCAAAAAATTTTTGGCACTCAACATTGACATTCGCCGCTTTTGCTGTTAGAATGAAAGCAGAGTATATTATTTGCGATATTATATTTACGCGCGGAGGAATGGTATGAGCAAGGCTAACGGCAGAGTGTTGGCGATGACGGCGGCGATCGTGCTGATCGCGTTGATGTCCGTCTTTGTTTTTGTCGCATGCGACACGGACAAGACGGGCGAGCCTGCGGTCGTCACTCTCGATTTCAACGGCGGAACTTTCGGCGGCGAGACGAGCGTCACGGTGCAGACCGCGGTGGGCGAAACTCTCGATCTGTCCGCCTATCTGCCGACGATGGACGGCTATGACTTCGTCGGCTGGACGGACGGCAAAAACAGCGTCGGGACTTCGTACGTCGTCACGGGCGACGCCACGCTCTATCCGCAGTGGTCGCAGCTGTCGTCCGTCTCGGCGTCCAATTTGCTTAATGCGGTCTTTTCGGCGATAGACGGCGGCGATGCGTTCAACTTCACATTCGCCGGCGAGGGCAGCGACGCGGACGGCACGACGAGCTTTTCGCTGTCCGCCAATCTGCGCGACCAAGGCGATCACGAATTCGCATTCGAGCTCCAAGGCGAGGACGAGCTCCGCGCCGTGGGACTCTATATCGTAGACGGCGTCTTCTATGTCTACACGCCGTCGCTCGGCGGCATTGCGCTGTCCGACATCGACATGAGTTGGCTGCTGACGGCGGCGGCGACGATCCCCGATCTTGCAGGCAACTTTTTGATCGACGGCAACATCTCCGGCATCCCCGTCAAGACGATCCTCGATCTGGCGTTCAACATGTTCGCCAAGGCGTCTCTGACTACTACTGCCGACGGCACGGTCTATGTCCTCAACTTCAATCCCACGGGGCTTAGATCGATCAACTCCATCCTCAACATGATCAACCTCGACGCGCTCGTCGCGGGAGCGGGGCTCAATCTCAAGATCAGCAGCCTCGTCAATTGGCTGATCGGCGTGCTGCCCGACATCGACATCACGATCAGAATGACCGTGGACACGCAGGGCAAGATCGCGGCAGTCAGCGCGAGCGGCGTCAGCGCCGACGAGTCGGTGTTCTCCTTCGCCACTTCCGAGGCGTCGATAGGGGAGCCGCGCAGCATAGTTCCCGACGAAGTGGGCGGCTATCTGCCTTTCTCGCTCGGCGACATAAGCGTCTCCGCCGATCTCGAAGTGCAAAACGACGGCGCGGATCTCGGCGCGCTGATCAATGCGCTCGCAGGCTCCGACGCCGTGCCGAGCGGCTTGATCACGCTCGACAGCGACTTGCGCTACAACATCTCGATCAAGACCGCGCTCGACATCGCGGCGAGCGGCGGCGAGGACAAAAACTTGATCGCGATCGACATCGGCGCCTATGACGGCGACGGCGCTCTCCGTCCTCTTTGGGGCATTTACTACAAGCAGGGCGCCTTCTATCTCGACCCGTCCTACATCGTCGGGCCGATCTACGGCGGCAAGTGGCGCAAAGCGGAAGTCGCGCTCGACGAGCTGATCGCGGGCGTCAAGTCCACCGTCCGCAACGCGATCGACGGCGCGTTCGGCACAAGCGGGCTAAAAGTCACCGACGGCACGCCTTTCGCCGCGTCGGTCGGCACGCTCGCCCTGTCGAGCGGCGAGGACGGATGGTACATCTCGGACGGCTTGCACAACTTCCTCCAAGCGCTGTTCGCAATGTTCGGAGTGTCGGGCGACAGCGTGCGCCTGACCCATGGCAACGACGCCGAGAAAGGCGATTTCAGCCGCCTCACTCTCGCGATAGACAATGCGTTCATCGCCGCGCTCGCCAATTCGTTCGGCTCCGCGATCTCGGTGCCCGACTTCGGCGAGATAGACCTCGACGTGACGGTGTTCGGCGACGGCGCGCAGATAGATCTCGGCGCCGATCTCCACGGCGCTCGCGCCGCGCTTCGCTTCACCGACTTTTCGATCGGCACGCGCCCGTCCGCAGACGGCTACCAAGACATCGCCGACTACATCGACGAGCGCGTTGGCGACGCCTCGCGCTATACCTATTCGATGAAAGAACTGCTCGCGTCCGTGCTGTGCGGAGTGTCCGCCGACATCTCGGTAGACGCGACTTTGGCGGCAGGAGACTATGACCTGTCCGCACTGCTCGGGATGCTGGGACTCGAAGCGCAAAATTCCCTGCCCGTGTCGATAACTCAACAAATAACGCTTGACGCGACGCTCTCTGCGGACATCTCGCTCTCGCCGACCGACAACGCGTTGGTCGCGAGCGTGGAGCTGCTGCTCGATTCGCCGCTCGAAGTAGGCGGCAAGACCGTCGCCCAAGCCGGCAAGCTGATCGGCGTCTACTCGGACGGCGACGAGCTGTGGCTCGATCTGTCCGGCTTGGAGCTGTGGGGCGCGCCGATGCCGTCCGCCAAGGCGAACTTCGATCTCTCCGCCGCGATCGCGTCCATGTACGACGCTGTGGACGTGGAGTTGAAGGCGGACGTGTCGTCCGTTTTCGGAACGGGCGCGCAGACGCTGTCGCAAAGAGAATTGTTGATGACGATCAACGCCGACGGCAGCGACTCTCCGCTGACGACGGATTCGGAATTGTCTGCCGCAGGCGCGGCGATAGTCCTCGATTCGCAGGGACTGAAAGCGCGCGTCACGCTCGACGCGATCGCCGCGATGCTGGGCGCGTTCGGGATAGATCTCGCGCTGCCCGATACATTGCAATTGACGATAGGAGCGCAGCTCGGCTCGGACGGACTGTCGCTCGACGCAAGCGCGGCGATAGGCGCGGCGCATCGGGGCTATGACGACTTCGTGCTCGAACTCGCGATCTCCGCGGCGGCGGACGACGTGGCGACGGGCATTGACGGTCACGGCGCAGCCGTCCTCGCGCACATAGCGGAGGAGACGGCGGAGCTTGTCGACGCGCGCTCCGATCTCTTGGAGCTCGCGCTCGACTTTGCAGGACAGATGAGTCTGTCCGCGCAGCTGTCGCTCGAGAGCGGCGACAACGCCGACGTGGGGGCGTATCTCGAAGGACTGCTCGCGGATGTGCTGCCGCAGGGCACGCAGATCGAGATCGCTCTCGACGATGTGCAGCTGGGGCTGGAAGTCAAGCTCGACAAGGCGAGCGACAGATATGCCGTGTTGCTCTATTCGGGGCAAGGGGAGACGCGCAAGGCGATCGTCTCCGCATACGCTTTCGGCGAAAACGTGCTGATCTCCGTGCTCGGCGCAGGCGACTTTGCGTTGCGCGACACGGGCATACCGACAATGATCGCGCAGGCTGTCGACGACGCGGCGGCGAAAGTCGACGGCGCGGATCTCAACGACATCCTTGCGTCGCTGACGACGGGTGGAGATGCGACCGACGGTGAGTCGGGCGAGACTGTCCCCGACGAGCCGAGCGCGCCTTCCGAGCCTGTCCAAAGCACTACTGACGTGCTGCTCGGACTTCTCGGCGGCCTCAGCGTCTCCGATCTGTCGGTCGCGCTCGCCGCGGACAGCGGACTGCTCGCGCAGATATTCGCGGCGCTCGGAGTCGAGATAGACTTCTTGTCCGCGAACGCGCAGATAGATCTCGCCGACGGAGAGATAGGGCTTAGCGCCGTCGTCGGAGACGGCGATCTCACGCTCTCGGCGGCGGTGAAGGCGCAGGGAACGGACGTCGAGGCGCTCGACTTCGGATTCGCGCACTCGCTCGTGACGGCATACGAAGGCTCCGCTGCGGACGACGCGGACGCATTGCGCGACTACCTTGTCGGCAAGTTGCAGGGCATGAGCGGCTGGCATGAGGGCGACGATCTGTCGCTGCTGGCGCAAGTCTATACGGATGCGCTCGACGCAGGCGACCTCGTCTACTTCTCGGACGCGGACGACGTGCGCGCCTATCTTCTCGGCTTGCTCGACGGACTTTCCGCCAAAGCCAAGCTGGACATAGAGTTCAACGCAGGCACATATGACCTGCTGCAATTGATAGGCAAATTCACCGATCTCGGCGCAGTCGGACTGCCGTCGGACGCGGCGATAGCGCTGACGTTCGACGAGCCGTCGCTCGCGTTTGAGATCGATCTTCAAGCCGCCGTGCGCGGCGGCGCGGACGAGAGCGTGATCTCGTTCGCATTGACGGCGGCGCGCGACATCGGCTTCGGCACCGCGAGCGGCGGCGAGGCGATATTCGCGGCAGGGGACACGTTGCTCGGACTGTATCTCTATCAAGGCTCGCTCTATATCGACGCGAGCGGACTGCGCCTGCTCGGTCTGACTCTGCCCGTGTTCCGCGCGGACGGTTTCGACGCCGGCAAGCTGCTCTATGACGCGCTCGACAACGCGCTGAGCGGCTTGTTGGGCACGCAGGACGCGCAGACGTCGGGCGGCCAAAGCTCGAGCGCGCTCGCTCTCGCAGGCGAGGACGCGATCTCGCTCGTATGGTCGCAGGGCAGACTGCAAGCCCAAGTCACGATGGGAGTCATCTCCGCGCTTGTCGGCGGCTTGCTGCAAGGCGACTCCGCGGCAACGGTGACCGATATCCTCGGCGCGCTCGACGGATTGACCGTGGGCATAGAGGCAGGCAAGACGGACGGCGGCTTTGGGATAGGCGTCTCGGCGGAGGGCGAATTACTGTCCGCGGCAGACGGTTCTCCGTCCGACGCAAAGATCTCGCTGACTGCCGACACAGCCGACGCGACGATAGGCGACGACGGACTGCACGCGCGGCTCTCCGCGCAGATAGCCGAGAGAGTCGACGGCTTCGGACAGACCTATTCCGATCTCTTGCAGGGGATAGCCAACTCGCTGTTCACCGGCTCGCTCGACGTGGTCATCAACGCCGATCTCCAAGCAAAGGAGTACATCCTGACCGAGACGATCAACACGATCTTGAGCGCGGCGGCGCAGGACGCGCGGCTCAGCGTGCCGATCTCGATCTCGGCGGAGGACTTTGACAAGCAGCTCAGACTGAGACTGCAATGGCAGATGGATCCCAACACCGCGGCGCTTTCGCTGATGGCGGAAGTGATGAGCGGCAGAGATATATTGATAGGTATATATCTATATAAAGGCGCGCTGCTCGTCGACCTGACCGGCGTGGGGCTCGTGCGCATACAGCTGCGCGAAGTCGCGCTGATCGACGAGATGACGGCGGCGCTTTCGGAAGCGTTGGGCAGCTTGCAGGGGCTTGATCTCGGCGAGTTGCTGGGCGGACTTGTCGGCAACGACGGCGGCTCCGCAAAGGCGCTCGCGCTCGCCGACGGCGACGACGGCGCTCAGATCACTTGGATAGGGCAGCTGCTCGGCGCTCTCGCGGTGCAGAACGGCAATGTGCGCATAGCCGTGTCCGTGGCGCTGCTCGAGAGCGTGATAGACGCGGCGACGGGCGGCGCGATAGATCTCGAAGACGATCTGCTCGACTTGTCCGCAGATCTCGGGATCTTCGACGGCACGCTGTCGTTTGAGGGCAGCTTGTTCGGCAATATGATCACGATCGACGTGGACACGGCGCTGCAACAGCAGACGATCGTCGGCTCGGCGTATATCCCTGCCAAGTTCGTGCTGCCGAGCTACGAGATCGACGCGACGAGCATGGACAGCGTGTTCCGCGCGCTGCTCGACGACATCGCCGACATAGACATGACTGCCAAGCTCGCGGTGAGCTTTGCGGCAGGGGAATACGACCTCGCGCAACTGCTGTCCGGCTTCGGCTTGACGCAGCTCGCAGGGACGGAGCTGAAATGGACCTTTGGCGAAGATACGAAGATAGCGCTCGATCTCAATGTCAAAGTCAAGACGAATTATGACGACGCGCAGGGGCAGAGCGACGCCGACTCCATGCTCGCGATAGAGCTGAGGACGGACGGCGCGCTCCGCGTCGGCGGCGACACGCTCTATGCGGACGGCACGGTGCTGATCGGGCTGTATGCGTACCAAGGGCAAGTCTACGCCGATCTGAGCGGCATATCGCTGTTCGGGCTGTCGCTGCCCGTGTTCAGGATAGACTTCGATCTGATGGGCGCGCTGATCGACAAAGTGCGCGCGCTCCGTCCTGCGCAGGAAGACGCGCAGAACAGCGCCGTTGCGGTGCTTACGGACGCGGCAGGGAGCGAGACTTTGCTGGCGCGGACGGGCGGCGACGGCGTAGAGATCGGCATCACGCGCGATGGCGTCGCCGTCACGGCGGCGTTGAGCGCGATCATGCAATTGCTCGGAGACTTCGGCGTGAATGTCGATCTCGGCGCGGTGACTCTCCCCGAATTGATCGCGCAGGTATCCGTAGCGGACGGCATCTCCGTCTCGGTCGGCGGCGATCTGCTGCCGCAGACGGACGGGAGCGCGTCGCAATTCGAACTGAGCGCGTCCGTCGCGTCGGACGACGTGATCTTCGGTCAAGATCTCGACGCTCTTGCGGCGAAGCTCGGAGCCAAGGCGCAGGCGTATGCGTCCTACAACGACGGCGTCATCGCCACGCTGCGCGAGATGCTGGGAAAGAAGACGCTCACGATGGACATCGCTTTCGGCGCGGACGCAGGCGGCGTGGACGTGATGAGCCTTGTGTCGGGGCTGATCTCGGGGACGGGGCTCGACCTCAACTTCCCGCTGACGCTCAACTTCGACGACCTCGACTTTGACTTCGTTCTCAATGTGGGGTGGAACCTTGACGAGCGCGAGCTAATGGCGGAATTGAAGCTCGTCGGCAGCGCTCTCGACAAGACGCTGATAGGGCTGTACATGGACGGCTCCGATCTGTATATTTCGCTTGCCGGTGTAGGTCTTGTCGACTTGAAGGTGGCAGGCAGCGACCTCAACGATATGCTGTTCGAGCGGATAGAGGGACTGCTGGACGGCATAGACGAGATACATCTCTCGCAGGTGATCGCCGACTTCTTTGCCGAGGACGGCGCAGAGACATTGCAGACTCGGCAGACTCCGAGCGCGGGCGCCGACGATACGCAGGCACTTGCGCAGACGGACGACCTTTTGAGATACATCGTCTCGGCGATCTCGATCGAGGACAGTTCCGTCCTCATCGAGCTGACAGACGAGATAACGTCGGCGCTGTTCGCGGCGCTCGGCGCAAACACCGACTTCGTCATTGAGGCGAGCGCGGGCGGCTCTATCGCGCAAAACGGGCTGCAAGCGTCGCTCAACATCGACGACAAGGCGCAATTCGACCTCGCGCTGACGATAGGCGACGTCGAGTCCTCGTTCGTACCCGAAAACGCCGGCAGTTACACCGCGCTCGATCTCAACGCGACGCCGTCCGACGGGCGCACCGTAGGGCAGCAGGCGGTCGTCGACTTCTTGGACGGATTCGACTTCGAGTTCGCGCTCGACTTGCAAAGCTCCACGATCGGCACGATGGTGGACAGCTCGATCGGCACCGAATATACGCGGATCGCGATCAAGAAAGTCAGCGGCACCACCAAGCTCGACAACCATCAGGCGACCGCAGGCAGAGCGGACGGCTCGGGCGTGCTGATCAGCATGTACGACGTCGACGAGAGGGAATACAATTCGCACGGCACCGGCACCAGGAGCGCGATCCTGCACGTCTACATCGACTATGCCGCGCGCAGCGCGACGCTCTATCTGTGCCCGGGCTGGCTGACGATCGCGACGAGCGTGTTCGGCATCTCGGTGGACATAGCGTCCTATCTGTCCAGCGCGACGTTTGCGCTCGATCTGCTTACGCCGCTGGGACAGGTGGCGGACAACCTGATCGCCGCCGTCGCCGGCGAGGAGCAGGCTCCGAGCGAGCCTTCCGATCCGGGGACGGGGAGCGAGCCCGTGCAGCAGCCGTCGAGGCTGGACACGGCTCTCGCCGAGCTTGACATCAACGAGCTTTTGCGCCCCGGCGTGCGCCTCAACATCTACGGCAACGGCACGACCAACATCAACGTCGGCTTGGATCCGTACACGATCAACAAGCTGATCGACGACTTGATGAGCAGCATCTTCGGCTTTGACACGATCATAGATCTGACGACGATGGAGATGAACGGCAGCCGCATGTTCAGCGCCAACTATCTGCAATATATGTGGTGGGATCGCATCGCGGCGAGCAACGTGTCGAGCGCCGCATCGGGAGGCACCGCATACAGCACTTGGGACAGCATCATCAAGCAGCTCAACGGACTTGTCAGAGACGTGATGGGCGCGGCGGGTTACGGCAATCTGTCGTGGCTGCTCGGAGTCATCGATTGGCAGACGACGACGGGCAACTTCCACGCGATCCTCAAGAGGATAACGTCGATCGCGGTGTTCAACACGGCGGAACTCAACGTCAACCTGATCGAAGGGACGCTGACCAACATCTCCTTTGTCGGCAAGGATACGGGCGCGGCGGTGACGCGCTATGCCGAGGACGGCCAAGGCGAGTGGTACGACACGGGCGAAAAGCTCACTCAAACCGTGCGCTCGCGCGAGGGCATAAGCTCCTCGACGGACAGGGACGGCGCCTACTATTACACCTACGCCTACGGCGGCGACGGACCGTCGCACAACTACGGCGGCAGAGGCATTTTCTATCGCAGCGGCTATGCGTACTATGCGTCGGTCGGCGTGGACGCGAGCAACGGCTACAACGGCTTCGCTGTCGCGACCGGCAAGAACTACACCAACGAAGTGTGGATCTACAACAAGTCGAGCGCCGTCGGAGATCCCGACCATTCGCCGAGCGGCACGAGCGGCGTCGTAGATTGGGGCGGCTTGGCGACCAAGGTGTCCTTCGATCCCTATCTGTACGACGGCGCGGCGAAGAATGCCGCCGCGAGCGATTTCTGGGACAGATATTTTACGGGCAGGGGCTATGCCGTCTATCAGAGCGGCTCCCATGTCGAGCGCGCGACGGTGAGTTTGAGCTACAACGGCTCCGCGTTTACGCAGAGCACGCTGCGCACGCTGTTGGACAGAGAGGGCGTGCATACGATCGTCGCGAGCGCGACGTTCCCGAGCGGCACGAGATCGCACAACATCACTCTCGACGTACACCGCGTCAGCGGCACGGGCACCTATGCGATACGCAGTGTGGAGCCCGTCTCGCTGCACATCTATGAATCGGTGCCGAGCTCCGTCACAGTCATCACCTACGGCGGACCGAGGACCTATCGGATAGACGGCAGTTCCGTGCGCCTTGTCGGCGACTACTCCGCGCCGAGCGTAGGCGGCGGCACCGTGCAGGCGACGCTGCAATTCGCCAACGGCAGCAGCTATCCCGTCACGATCGAGTACCTCGACAGCGAGATCGATGATCAGAGGATAACGCTTGACTGGTACGGCCTCAACTTTGCGGACGCGCAGACGGCGCGCCAAGAGCTGATCTCGATGTTCACGATGCTCTACGGCGACGGCACGTTCATCCCGTCCGAAGTCACGGACGCGGCGTCGTGGGATACGGCGGCGCTCGACGCGCTGATAGGCAGACCGACGACGGATCTGTCGGCGGCGACGATAGACGTGACAGTCACTTTCGACAAGCGCATCGACGAGAGCGGCGCTGCCGAGGCTGTCGAGCCCGAGCTCGTCCAGACCGTCAAGCTGACGATCGAGATAGGCGCCAAGGACAAGACGTCGCTGCTGCTCGACGGGCAGAGCGAGTCCGACGTGCTGCGCGTACAGCCGTATGCCTACTACAAATATCTGCTCTCGGGCAACGCGGCGGACGATCCCGTCCCGACCGCAGGCACGGCGACCTATTCGGACGGCACGAGCGAGAGATTGAGCTTGGCTCCGACGATGCAGGGCGTTGACTTCGGCTACAAGGGCGGCACGTTTGCGCAAGCCTACATCGCCGCGCTCGACGGCGCGGAATATGACGGCGGCGCCTACTTTGACGAGAGGACCGCGCTCGACGTGATCGTGGAGCGCAATGTGATCTCGGCGATCTGCTTTGACGACGCGCACACTCGAGATTGGCTCGCGCAGGACGAAAAGCCGCTGCAAGCGTGGGTGGAATTCGCCAACGGCTACGCGACGGAACTTCCCGTGTTCGTCGCAGACGTCGGCGGCGGCAAGGCGATGGTATATATCGGCATAGACGTGCAGATGAGAGACGAGCACGGCAGACTTGCGGCATTTGATTCGCAATACAACTTCTTGCAGGCATTCGGCGTGCAAGTGAAATAACGGAAATGGAGACGGATATGAGCACAACCAAGAAAGCAAGCACTATTATATTTGCGATCCTGCTGATCGCCGCAGTTGCGGTAGGCATTGCGATCGGAACGACGAGCGCACCGACGCAACCCGTTGTCAGCTCGACGGCGAGCACCGCCGCGGCGACGCAGACCGTAAACGCAGGGGACGCCGACTACACTTATGGTGTGTCGGATTCGGTCAGCAAGCCGGGGCAGGTGAGCGGCAACGTCACGCAGGGCACGCAGCTCACCGCTAACAACTTGAGCAGCGCGTTGAGCGGCAGCGGCACCTACTATCTTGCCAACGACATCTCGATCAACGTGATGACGGAAAGCGGCTCATCGGCGGTGTCGGGCACTTTCACGGGTACGCTCTACGGCAACGGGCATACGATCACCGTCACGGTGCCGCACCAATCGACCTATGATCGTTCCGCAGGAGGGGACTACGGCTTCCTTGTCAGCGCGCTGGGCACCAACGGCACCATTCGCGATCTCAACGTCGTCATCCAAGGCTCCAATTCGGGCTGGACGTATTTTGGTCCGTCGGTCAATCCCACTAGTGTATCGGGCAGCGTCACCCAAAATATCGGCGGCATAGCCGGATCGCTCAAGGGCGGCATAATATATAATTGCAAAGTCACGTTTGCGTCCAAGCTTGCGTTCTCGATGAACGCCGGCGTACCGAGCACGTCATTTGCATGGAGCGGTGTTCACATCAACTCGCTGTTCGGCGGCATTTCGGGCTGGACCAACGGCGGCACGATCGCCAATACCGAAGTCGTCTTCAATGCCGGAGTGGTCAACTCGGGCAGCAAGATCGCGGGCTCGGGTTACAATCTGCTCGTTGCGAGCGGAGGCTTTATAGGCAGAGCCGCAGGCAGCGTGACGCTCAACAAGGTGTCGGTGCAAGGCGGCGGCTTTGTCGCGAGCGAAGCGGCATTTTTGGGCTCGGGCGGCGGCGGTTCCGCCGAAAACTTTGCCGGAGGCTTTGTCGGCTATGCGAGCTCGGGGCTTACGATCAACGGCGCCTACCTCAACCTCACAGGATCTACCAATTCGGGAGAATCAAATCCGTGGGGCTCGGGATATAATATCAGCTCGAGCGGCGACTGGTCGGGAGGCGTACGCAGTTATTACAGTGTAGATAGCGGAATGTACGGCACTTGGGGTATCAGCGGAGGACAGGGCTTTGTGTCGCTCACCGACTCGATCAAGAACGATCATGCCGGCAATTACACGAGCGCTGCCATGGGCTCGGGATACAATATGAGGACGACTTACGGCATAGGCGGCGTTGAGTATACGGCTATCTCGAGCGTGAATATGAACAACGTCTATGTGTCCGAGACCACGTCCGAGATCATCAAGAAGACTCACCCGTGGGCTATCTACGAGGTGGACAGCCAAGTCTCGGGGACGGGAAACGATCACGGCAACAATTATCTGTACAGATACAAGTGGGCGTATACGATCGTACCCGACGGTTCGGACGCCGCGTTTGCCAAGGCGAGCGGTATTTCCAACACCGCGTCCGGCTCTGCTTTGACGTCGAACAACATCACCAACAACGACAGGGCGATCTATCTGAGGTACAACGGTACGTCTCGCGACAACTTTGTCTTTGACATCACGATCAACAACGACGTCTACAAGGTCGCGGAATGGACATATGACAAGACGGGCACCGTCTATGTCCCGATCAATTACACGGGATACTACGCTTCGACGAGCGGCAATGTGTTCGAGAACAGGAAGGACGACGGCAAGGTAGGCTTGGACGGAGATGACGGCAATGCCGTCAGCGGCTATACGGGGCTGTATGAAAAGATGCTGCCCAAGGCGGCGTATCAAGTGCAGACGTCTTTCGGCTCCTGGCTCTATATGGACTACGATATGACGCGCGCGTACAACGACGCCGTCGACTCGAGCCGCGAAAACGCATATACGCTTTCGGGCGGCGGCTACGTCTATACTTATGACGGCAATTGGCTCTATACTCCTGCGTTTGCAGGCTATGACGCGAGCTACACGAGCCGCAACGTGTCTTTCTCCGCGGCAGAGCTTGACGACGTCGTGGGCGGTTCGGTCGAGATCGCGCTGTCTTCGACGTCCACGATCACGGACAGCGGCGCGAGAGATTACACTTGGAACGGGCACAGATATGAGGGCTCGGGCAACGCAGGCAGTTATACGCTCGACTTTACGCCCCCGACGGGCAACAAGTTCTTGGACAAGGACGGCGCGCATTACTACCTCTCGTTCAAGGACAGCTATCGCGTTTCGCTGACCGTCGCGCCGCGAGAGATCTCGGTGTCGCGCAGCGGCAACTTGACATACAACGGCTCCGCGCTCCAACCGCAATACAACTTCTCCAACATCGCGCAGGGTACCGAATTGGGCAACAACGACTCCGCGCAATTGACGCAGAATGTGACCTATTCTGCCGCAGAAGGGCTGTTGTCCCCCGAGGGGCTGCCGCTGCACGCCGGCAACTACACCGCCAACATCGTTCTCGGACACAACGGCAACTCCGCGCTTGTCGGCAACTATGTCTTGGAAGGCGGCGGCGCAGACGCGTTTGCGGTGAGTCCTGCGCAAGTCGCTTTGAGCATACCCGATCAGACTTCCGTCTACGGCGACGCGATCAACGCGTCGGAGCTTGCCAAGCAGATCGTCGCCGACACGTTCTTCGACGGCGACGGGGCAATGTTCGATCTGACCGTCTCAACGGACGTCGACTTCCGTTCGCCCGTGGGAGATTATCAACTCAATTTGAAGGCGGCTCCCAACGCTTCGGCGTCGCAATTCGCCGCTACTGACTATTCTATCCCCGAGGCGGTCGGCAAATTGACGATCGGCGCGCGCCCGATAGACGGCGTGTTGACGATCACGGACGGCGTCTATGACGGCACGGCGCACTATGCCCAACTCACTCTCAACGAAAACGTGCTCGTGCAGGGCGACGACAGCGCCTTTACGCTGAGCTATGTCGTCGGCGGCGCGGAGAAAGATCCCGTCGACGCAGGCACATACAACGTGCAGATCGTCGCCGCAGCCAATTACAAGATAGGCTCGGTGACGATAGGCGACGACGTCTATTCTGTAAGTCTGCCGCCGACGATGACGATAGGCAAGCGCGCGGCGGAAGTCACGCTCACCCTTGCCGACAGCCTTGTCTATGACGGCAAGTCCAAGGTGACAGGCTATGTTATCGCCGACGAGTCGGGCGATCAAGGCGTGCTCGCCGCCGACAAAGAGCTTTTGCAAGCCGTTTTGTCCTACGGCGATCAAGGCGATCCGATCCTCCCCGGGACGTACACCGCTTCGGCTCGGGCAGACGGCGAGAAGGGCGGCAACTATACGCTGAGCGTCGCCAACGCGACTTTCACGATAGAGCGCGCGACTCTCGGCATAGAGTGGGGCGAATTGTCGCCCGTCTATGACGGCTCGCCCAATGCCGTGCAATACACTTTGATCGGAGTGGGCGGCGCTCAGGCGGACGGCAGCCTCGTCGGCAATACGTCCGTCACATACAACAGCTCTCAGACCGCTCCGACCGACGTCGGCGAATACAGCGTCGTCGTGACGATAGCGCAGGGCGCCGCCTACAAAGAGGCGACATTCTCGACTTCGATGTCCGTGCTTCGTGCGGACGTGACGATCACTCCGACGCTCAACGGCGACGGCGTTCATGTTACGGCATACAGCGGCGCGGCGCAGACGGTGCAATTCGAGCTGACCGCTCCCGGTATGAGCGGCGATCAATGGAAGAATTCTGTCACTGCCGCCTACACGCGCGACGGCGAGGACGCGGACGCGGTGTCGGGAGCAGGCAGCTACCACGTCGTTTTGACCTT
>CALWKR010000032.1 GCA_944381315.1 uncultured Christensenellaceae bacterium | reverse complement strand
GGAACGAAGAATCGCTGCGAAGATTGAGCTTGCGCGAAGTGCGGCGGATGTTGTCGCGCATGAACTTGGCGCTCTCGAACACGATGTTGACGGTGTTGCCGTCAATGCAGCTGTTGGCGCCGCCCATTACGCCGCCGATCGCGCACGGCTTGACCGCGTCGCAAATGGCGACCATGGTCTCGTCAAGGCTGTATTCCTTGTTGTCGAGAGCGACGATCTTCTCACCCGGCTTGGCGGTGCGGACGACGATCTTGCTCCCCTCGAGCTTGGACGCGTCGAAGGCGTGCATAGGCTGCCCTATCTCTATCAACACATAGTTGGTGATGTCGACGATGCTGTTGATCGGGCGCAGTCCTACGCTGCGCAATCTCTTGGCGATGCTCTCGTCGGACGGCACGATCTTCACGTCCGAGACCGCTGCCGCCATATATCTGGGGCAAAGTTCGGGCGCGTCGACGGTGACGGAGATCTTGTCCTCGACTTTGTCGTCGCAGCACGCAAAGCCTATCTCGGGCATGCGGAGCGGCTTTTTGAGCACTGCGGACACCTCGCGCGCTATGCCGAGCACGCTGTTGCAGTCGCTGCGATTGGCGGTCACGCCGATGTCGAGGATGACGTCGTCGTTGCCGAGCACCTTGTTTATGTCCGTGCCGAGAGGCGCCGTCTCTCTGTTCATCACGAGGATGCCGTAGACCTCTGCGCCGGGATAGTCGGCTTCGGTCAAGCCGAGTTCCTTGCCCGAGCAAAGCATTCCGCACGACTCAACTCCGCGCAGTTTGCCCGTCTTGATGTGCACGCCCCCGGGAAGATAGGAGTCGTCGAGCGCGGCGGGGACGAGATCGCCAACGGTGAGATTTTGCGCGCCCGTCACGATCTGCACGGGCTGTGCCGCGCCGATGTCGACGGAGCATATCCACAGCTTGTCCGCGTCGGGATGATGCGTCATGGCGGCGATCTTGCCCAGCACGACATTGCGGATCTCGGCGCTCTTGTCGATGATCTCTTCGACCTCGAATCCTGCGCCGACCAGCTTGTCGGCAAGCTCCTGCACGGGTACGTCTATATCTACAAAGTCTTTGAGCCAACTCAATGAAACCTTCATAACTCACCTCACCTGAAACTTCTCAAAAAGCGCACGTCGTTCTCGAACAAGATGCGCATATCGGGAATGCCGTACTTGATCATCGCGATGCGCTCCACGCCCATGCCGAACGCGTAGCCCGAATAGACTTGGGGATCGATGCCGCAATTCTCAAGCACTTTGGGATTGACTACGCCTGCGCCGAGCACCTCTATCCAGCCTGTGCCATGGCACAGTCTGCAGCCCTTGCCGTGGCACTGCGAACAAGTGACGTCGACTTCGACGCTCGGTTCGGTGAACGGGAAATAGGACGGACGGAAACGCGTCTTGGTGTTTTTGTCGAACAGCTCTTTCGCAAACAGCGTCAGAGTGCCTTTGAGGTCGCACAACGTAATGTGTTTGTCCACCAAAAGTCCCTCTATCTGCTGGAACATCGGGCTGTGAGTCGCGTCGTCGTCGGGGCGATAGACCTTGCCCGGGACTACGATCGCGATCGGCGGCTTTTGGTCGATCATCGTGCGTGCCTGCACGGGCGAAGTATGCGTGCGCAACAATATGTCGTTGCCGATATAGAAAGTGTCCTGCATATCCCTCGCCGGGTGATCTTTGGGGATATTGAGAGCCTGGAAGTTGAAGAAGTCCAGCTCCACTTCGGGACCGCTCGCCACCTTGAAACCGAGCGATGTAAAGATGTCCACGATCTCGTTCTTGACCAATGTGCACGGATGCAGACTGCCGAGCGATCCGTCGTGCTCGCAATAGGTGACGTCCACGCTCTCTTTCAACATCTTTGCGTCCGTCTGCGCGCGCTCCAAAAGCGTCTGCTTGTCCGCCGTCAGCGCGGTGATCAGGTCGCGCGCCTCGTTGACATACTTGCCTATCTCGGGCTTTTTGTCGGCAGGCACGTCTTTCATGCCGCGAAGCAATGCGGTCAGCTCGCCGCTCTTGCCCAGATATTTGACCTTGACCGCGGCGATGTCCGCGAGCGTGGAGCAAGCCTCCGCGTCCGCCTTCGCGCGAGCGATCAAATCGTCGATCTTCTCTTTCATAATACCTCCGAAAAAATAGCGCCCCATACTTTCGTATAGGGCGTTGTCACGCTGTACCACCTAATTTCGTCCGCTCGGAGCGGACCTCATAAGACTCTAACGGGTCAAACCGCAGCCGCTTACTGCAACTTGGGCGGCCGAGCTCGGGAGCGAATTCCCCGTCTGACTGCCGCAGCGCCCTTCCAGCCGATGAGGCGCATTCTCTGTCGGAGTCTGACGACGGGCATGTTCTCCGTCATCGCTTTTACCCTATTTTAGCGCATTTTTTCGGTTATGGCAACTCTTTTATCGATGAAAAATCTATACTCCCGGCATTTTGGATGATGAATTGCGGCACGTCGCCGACGATCACGTTTTCGGCAAGCAGCAGCGACGACTCGCAACGCACGTTCTCGCTCTCTATCGGCAACACGACTTGCGCAAACGCGACTATATCTATATAGAGGCTGTGCAGCACTTGATTTATCCCCACGCTCTCGAACTCCGTTCTGAACGAACACTCGGCAAGTCCGACCGTCATTATCTCGAGGTTGACGTCCTTGCCCTTTTCGCCGAGCATTACTATGCCCGAAAACGCGCCGATCGGCACATTCACGCCGTCGTAAAGCAGCGAAGTCATCTCGTTTTGGATGATAGTGCTTATGTCGCTCATCACCATGTTCACATAGAGCATATTGACAGAGAGCATCTCGACATTGCCCTGATCGTCGCGCACTATCGTAACGAAATTGGTATAATCGGCGGCGCCCATATGCTGAGTCGCCTCCTCGTACGCAGTATTGAGCGCCTCAACGGACTTGCTCCAAACGGTGTTGTACGCATACTCGGTGACGAGAGGAACAATGTTCCCTCTCAAATAAAACAGCGCGCCGATCGCAACGACCGCCACGATGATAAGGATCAAACAGATCTTTGCCTTTTTGCGCGCTCTCACACGACAGTATATGCTCGGCCGCCTGATATCGTGACAAAAGCGGCGCACGAACAGCCGACGCCGCACTCACGATCGAATTTATTACCGTTATAAATTGTTCTCGTTTAACTAGATTTTTAGAATAATTCAGCCATAAACCGGCTCTAAATCCATTTTTACGATATTTTCTCTATGCCGTCTTGGATCTCGATCTGAACAACAGCGCAATAACGAATCCGAAGACGATCGCCGCAGTCAATCCCCCTGCGACCGCTCTCAATCCATATGTGCACGCCTCGAAAAGTCCGATCTTTGCACCCTCGATCGCACCCTCCGCAAGCGTACTCCCGAATCCGATTATCGGGATCGTCACTCCTGCGAGCGCGAACTCCTTTATTGCGTCAAACAAGCCGACAGCCTGCAACACTACCCCGGCAAGCAAGAACGTGACCAATATCCTTGCCGAAGTCATCTTGGTCTTGTTGATCAAGATCTGACCGACAAGACAGACCAGCCCTCCGCAGAGGAACACCCTTCCGTATCTCGACAAAATCTCCCACACCATGATTCACCTGCACTCGATCGCGACCGCATATGCGATCCCCGGTATGCTCTCGCCCTGCAACGACGAGTCCTTGGACAACAGCGCGCCCGTCGGCACAAGCAAGATCCTGTTCAACTGCCCCGACACGAGCAGCTTGTGAAGATAGCTGCAATAGACAAGACTGCTGCAACCTGCGCCCGAGCCGCCTAGTCCGCACTTCTGTCCTTCCGCAAAGACCATACATCCGCAGTCATTGAGGTTGGACGCGTCGCAGACTCCCTCTTTTCGCAGCAACTCTGCAAGCAATTCTCTGCCAAGCGCCCCAAGATCGCCCGTGACTATCATGTCATAATAATTCGCACTCCTGCCCGTCTCGCGCAAATGCGCCGCGATCGTATCGAATGCGGCAGGAGCCATTGCCGCGCCCATATTGTTGGCGTCGACGCAGCCGAGATCGACTATCTTCCCCAAGGTATATGCGCCTATCTCGGGGCATCTGTGATCCGGGCCGCTCGACTCTATCATCGCCGCTCCCGCGCCCGTGACCGTGCGCTGTGAAGTAGGCGTAGGCTGCGTGCCGAGCTCGAGAGGATAGCGGTATTGCCTCTCCGCCGTAGCAAAGTGCGAGCTTGTACAACAAATTATCTTGTCCATTCCCGCCGCTATCATCATTGAAGCAACGGCAAGCGACTGTCCGAAAGTCGCGCACGCACAATACAGTCCGCAAAACGGGATGTCGAAATTACGCGCCGAGAACGATGACGGCACGATCTGATTTATTAGATCTCCGCCCAAAATGCAATCTATCTCGCGCGACGACGACCCCGACGAATCCAACAATCTCTTGGTGACGACGTCGCGGAACTTGCTCTCCGCTTTTTCGTGCGAAGCACAGCCCCATTCGCCGCAATCGATCGCAAAATCGATGTAGTGCCTGAGATTGCCCATCGCCTCGTCGCTGCCGGCTATATCGGCGACGTGCGTTACAAACGCGCGCTTGTCGGGCGCATATGTCTGCCTGCCCAGCCTCATGCCGCCACTCCGACAATATAATAGATAATGCCGACAGCGACGCTCGAACAAACGCCCGAGACGATTATCGGACCGGCTACGCCGAACATTCGCGCCATCAGTCCGAAGACTATGCCTTCGTTGTGGAATTCCATCGCCGGCGATACGATCGAGTTGGCAAAGCCGGTGATCGGCACGATAGAGCCGGCGCCTGCGTAATAGCCGATCTTGTCATATACGCCGACGCCGGTGAGCAGCGCGCCGAAGAAGATCATCGTCATTCCCGTGAGCGCCGATACGGTCTTTTCGTCCGCATTCAAAAATTGAGCGTAGACGTCAAACACCGCCTGACCGATCATGCAAATAACTCCGCCTATACCGAAAGCCGCAAAGAGAGTACGCGCCTCTTGAGTCTTGGGCGTCGCCTCTTTTACGATCTCGGCATAGCTCTTTGCGTCGATCACTTTCGCACCTCTTTTTTGACATACTTCGGAAAGACGCATTCTTTGTCTTCGCGATTCCGTCTTTCGATGATCTCTTCCGCATTGCTCATACCGCTATTATGTCCGTTGCAGCAAGAATTATTTCGCGATCAAAAACACGATATAGTCGAAAAAAATTAAGTATATATAAAATAAAAATTTGCCAAAATCTCGATTTTTGAAAATTTTGGCAAAATATGGATCACTTTTCAAAGGCTTTTTTCAACGTTCCTATGATCTTGCTCTCAATTCGCGAGATCTGAACTTGCGATACTCCGAGAATTTTTGCGATCTCGCTCTGTGTTTTGTCCTTGTAATATCGCAATACAAGCACTTTTTTCTCCCTCTCCGGCAACGTAGATATCACGTCTTTGAGCACCAATTTGTCAACCATGCTCTCTTGATCTTCGCCCGACGGTATCTTGTCCATTATGCTTTGATTGCTGTCGTCGTCGAATTTTTCGTACAGCGAAACAGGATATTTGCTGCTGTCGAGCGCAAACACTACTTCCTGCGGCGTAACGCAAAACTTTTCCGCAAGATACTCCGCACTCGGAGCTTCGCCGTTAGCAAGGCGATACGCTTCTATTTCCTTTTTGAGCCCCATCGACAAAGTTTTCAACGCGCGCGAGACCTTGATCGCTCCGTCGTCTCTGATGAACCGCTTGATCTCGCCCGCGATCATCGGCACGGCATAGGTCGAAAATCTGACATTGTACGATGTGTCAAAGTTGTTTATCGCCTTGACAAGCCCCAAGCTGCCGAGCTGAAGCAAGTCTTCATACTCGGTCGCATTGCCGCGATATCTCGCCACGATCGACTTGATCAGCGGCATGTTGTGCACGATCAACTCCTCTTTTGCGTGCTCGTCGCCCTGCTGCGCCGCCTTGATGTATTTGAGAGTGGTCTCTCCGTCAAGCATTGTTTACCTCTGCTATCTTTTTGGACATATAGACGCGCGTGCCCTTGCCGACCTCGGACTCCACCTTCATGTCGTCCATAAACGTACTCATCAGCGTGAATCCCATTCCGCTGCGCTCTTGTTCGGGCTTGGTCGTGAAGAAAGGCTGCATGGCTTCCTGCACATTCGCGATCCCGCATCCCTCGTCTTTGACGATTATTTCCAACTCTCCGTCCGTCAAACTCGCCGTGATCTCGACCTTTTTGCTGCTGTCGCCGTCATAGCCGTGTATCACACTGTTCGTAAACGCTTCCGATACAACGGTCTTGATGTCCTCGATCCTGTCGATCGTCGGATTGAGCGGCAGACAAAACGCCGCAACGGTACTGCGTACAAAAGCGTCGTTGGCGATGTCCGCCGATATCTTCATATTCAATTCGTTCTTCATTTCTACCTCTCAACTCGTCTTTTTGATGATGGAATATATGCCGGCAGTCTGCAAGATCTTGTCGACCTGCCTGTTTGCGCCGTAGATCTGCGGCTCTATCCCTTTGCTTTTCAACTTTTTGTAACGCCCGAGCAGTATCCCTATCCCCGTGCTGTCCATAAAAGACAGCTTGGAAAAATCGAAGATAAACACTCTTTGCCTGCACATCTCGATCGCCACATCGACCGTTTGGCGCACCTGTGCCGCCGTATGCTCGTCCAGCTCGCCGTCAAGCCTAACGACGATCGCGTCGGCGTATTCCGCAAATTTTACTTGCATTTTGTCCTCCTTGCATCGATAGCAACCCAAGTATAAATCTGAGCCGATGACGAAAAATTGCACAAAATGCGGAAAAGAATAGCATTTTGACGCACAAAGAAATGCTAAATTATACAAAGATACAGCAAGCGCCTGCTCGACAATTTTCAAAAAATATCTCAATGCAAACATCGCAATACTAAAAGAACAGAATGATCTTAGATCGAAAAATCTTGCTGTGCGGCAATAATGCAATTCCGCGCCCGCCTTGCGCAACAGCCGAATAATGAGCAAAACAACATAAAAAACTCGGCAAAACTTAACAGCCTCCTCACTATCTTCGTTACAATTGCCAAGTTAATATCAATACAAACCGAATTTGTTCAACAATGGACAAGTTAATATCAAAACAAACTCGGCAAAACTTATCAGATCCCTCACTGTCTTTGTTCAACAATAGACAAGATAATATCAACAAAACTCGCAAGCAAGAAAACAAATGGATCGCAGAATGATTTTTTTGTTAGATAGAGATAACGTAATGCCGCTCTCGCCTTTGATAATGGCGAAAATTTAGCGGCAAACTGCTCGTCGAACTCGAAAACTCTTGACAAATATCGCCGCCGAACAAGCGAATAAACTGAAAAACATGCGAAAAACAATATTTGAACTGCTAAATGCAAGACCTCATCACAATGGATAAATAAGCAAAATACGTAAATACGGCAATACAAATCAGCATAATTTTCGAATCAAATCATGCTTATTGCGCGTAACAAACAAATAATGCGCTCACTGATTTAATGACGAAACCAAGGCGCATGAAACTACGTGAGAATAACAAACAAATACGGAAGATCGACTTCGAACGTACGGAACATCGACGCCGATCGTACGGACAACTCATCAACCGCTTCGAACTAAGCGATATGCGCAAAATCAGATCATGCGAATGCAGAAAACAAAGGTCAATACAAAGAGCAAATCAATAATTAAAACTCGTTCCGAAGCGGCAAAATCAAACAAATCAGCGCCCGATCGAAGACTTTAATTGCAAAATAACGACAATGAAAATAGGCTCAACTCATAGCTAAATTCATTGTTTCATAGTTTCACGACGCCGGACGGACAAATCGAGAGCTCGATCGACATGTCGGCTTGATCAGACATCCTGATTTTGTTGACTTTTTGCGGTTGTAATACACTGACGTGTATTGCAAGACACTGTGTCTTTTATTGTACTTATGTACGATAGTGTATATCATTATATCAGATACCCTTGTACATTGTATAATATTATAATGATATAGTGTACAAGTGTGTATTGAATAAGTATTCTGCATATAATACATCGTAAATCAGATTTTAGAAGCTCATTTTTCAAATCGACCTATCTGCTTGAAGCCGCTACCCCGTCGACAAGACGTCAAATGTTCATATTCCGATCTCAATATTCGACAATATCCAAAAACTCTTCGGTTCACATACTCTTTTTAACGCTCTGCTCCTGCTCTTACTTTTCTTTCCAGCTCATATTTGCTCTTGTCTCGCATTCGGCAATGCTTAACGGAAAGTATATTGCTCATCAAAAATTGATCAAAATTTGCCATAAAACAGTCTTTTCCGAAAAAGATAGCGAAAACACCCTTCGATTGCTTTTTCAATAATTTATTCACCATACGATCCATTCGTCGAGCAAATCAACAAAACGAGAGCTAGCTCGCTCATATTTTTTCAATATTTATATTTACCGACACGATCCATTCGTCGATCAAATCAATAGAACGCGAGAGGACGCGCTCATTTTTTCAATATTTATATTTTGCGATGCGATCTATTCGTTGTGCAAATCGATAAATCACGAGAGCGATCGCAATCGTTTTTAGAAATTTTTGCCGATATGATTCGTTATCGATCGAACGGTCAAGCATCGCTGACTAGGAATAGTGTTTGATCTTCCCCGCTTTCCATTTTATTGATCTTATATAGATTGCCTTAACTGTGTCGCATGCGACGCGTTGAACTTGTAATTCTATTCTAAGTCGAGCACGAATGCATTGATCGAACACTGTTTGAAGATCAAACTTGCAATAGATCGAAGACTTTGACACGATCGAGAATCAATTCATTGGCTATCTGCAAATAAACATAAATGTCGGCAAAATTGCAAAGTCGATCAAAGAAATGTGTTGCAAAGTCGCCGAAGCAATCGAGACGATCATCCGCTATTCTTTTAATTATGAGCCGCATCTGTCGGATCGATAAATATATCGAAAGTAAAAGCACTGTTGCAATATTACAAATTTTTGCTCTCCGCCTATCTTGCCGGCATATCTTTGATAGTTGAGACTTGCGGCACAAATCGTATTGCAAAATAATATTGTCTATCTCTGTTGCGTCAAACATTCAATGCGAATATTCTATAATTAACAAGTTTACGCCCCATGCCCGTATTATTTTGTTGCGAGAGTCGTTACGCTCGTATACAAAGTCTATCCTTGGGAAAGCATTATTCCATGCATTTGACGAGCTTTTGCGGTCTTGCGCCGCGGTTGCTATTATCAATTCCTTATTTGGAGGTATTTTTTCATTTGAAACAATTGACGCGCGTCTCGGCTGCATCCTACCAAGTCCTCTGTCTTGACACGTCTGTTGTCGAAACCTCGACTTGTCGCTTTCCGACATCGCTCTGATCTTGTGAAAAATCGGCGCAAAAGTGCGCCGATGTACGATGACTTGCGATGAATATTGAAAAAAATTCGCCCGAATTTCGGGCGAAGTTATATCATTTGGAACCGCTCTCTTTGGAGTGATCGCCGTCGTGCTTGTGCTTGACGATCTCGTTGATCTCGCTGAGCCACGAGTTGATGTCTTTGAATTGCCTGTGAACGGCGGCAAAGCGCACATATGCAACGTCGTCGATGTCTTTGAGCCCTTCCATGACAAGATCTCCGATCTGCTTGGAAGTGACCTCTTGCTCCAATTGATTGGCGAGAGACTTCTCTATGTCGGCGACGAGCTTGTCTATCTGCTGCATCGAGACGGGACGCTTGTCGCAAGCCTTGACGATGCCGTTCTTGAGCTTTTGCGGCGAAAATATCTGTCTGCACCCCGACTTCTTGATGACCATGATCGGCGAAGTCTCGATCGTCTCATAGGTCGTGAATCGCTTGCCGCAATTCATGCACTCGCGTCTGCGCCTGATCGATGTGCCGTCCTCGTTGACTCTGCTGTCAACGACTTTGCTGTCCATGCAGCCGCAAAAAATACACTTCATTTTGTGTCCTCCGATATCTTCATTATACTACATATCGGCAAAAAAGCAAACATCTTGGCGGAAAAGACACAAAATATTGTAGTGCCTCACAAATTTTCACATCATTGCTGCGCGTCAGAATTTGGCTTTGATCCGCTCGAGCGCAGTCTTTTCAAGCCTGCTGACCTGCGCTTGCGAAATCGCGATCTCCTTGGATATCTCAGTTTGCGTTTTGCCCAAATAATAGCGCATATAGATGATATTGCGCTCCTTGTCGGGCAACTCTCCTATCGCCTCTTTGAGGCAGATCAAGTCGTTCCAATTTTCGGACGTGTTCTTGATGTCGCCGAGCCGATCTTCGAGCGATACTCCGTCGTCGCTGTCTCCGAATACGTTGTCTTGCAGATATACGGGCTCGCTTACCGCGTCGAGGGCGCAGACGACTTCCTTGATCGGCACGTCGATCTCCTTGGCTATCTCGGCGGCGCTCGGCACCTTGTTCAATTCTCCTTCGAGGATCTCCTTGGCGTGCAGAGCTTTGTACGCGATGTCGCGCATACTGCGGCTGACTTTTATGCCCGAGCTGTCCTTTTGGAATCGTCTTATCTCGCCTATGATCATCGGCACGGCATAGGTCGAAAACGCCACGTCAAAACGAGTGTCGAAGTTCTCGACCGCCTTCATAAGTCCGACCATGCCCACTTGAAAGAGATCGTCGCTGTTGTTCTTGTTGCGGAATCTCTGCACCACGGACAG